>WRKN01000096.1 GCA_009778055.1 Synergistaceae bacterium | reverse complement strand
GGGATCACCACCACTAAGAGGAATCGTAATGTTTCCTTCGTGGTCGATAGTCAGGCCGGATGGAATCCTTACCTCTATCAATACCGCGTTGTTTGTACCCAGCAGCACCAATATACCGTGGTCTAGTGGTTCACCGGTGAATTCATCGAAGAAGCGGATTCTACCGTCTTCGCCGATTTCAGTACCGGCGGGAGCCGCTATCTTAGTGCCTGCCGGTATCTGCCATACGACGCCAAAGTCATCTTCGATGTCATCAAAGTCGTCGATGGCATAGTATACCGCCCCAACATTCACTTCTTCCCCCTTCATTGGGAAGGTGGTTTCCGCTTTGTATTTATTGGCAAAGTTCAATTCGGGATATGATTCCCAGTAATGGAATAGCTCGCCCTCTACTACCGGCGCTTGGATGTGGACAGTTTCTCCCTCCCTGTAATTGCCGAGGAGACTACGTACACCATCCTTCCAAAGATATACCGGGAAGAGCGTCTGCGTGCCCGTTTTGGGGAATACCACATCGAACGCCAGTGTTTTGTGGCTGACGGTGTCATTAGTGACTACCCCTACCGCGCCGCCGGTACTCACTGACCCTGTGATGTCGGCCGAGGTTACGCCAGCTTCAAATACATAACCCGGATTCGCTGTCAGCGTGATTTTGGCGGTATAGGCTACGTCATACTCAAACGTGTTGTTGTATGGTGTCGGAATCCAAACGACGGCTGGCGAATAGTTCCCGTCGGTTGTCGCGGACCCTGCGGTCGCTTCGGCGACAGGCGCGGTTAAGTTGACGCCATACGGCTTTTCAATTTCATTCAAGAGATCCGTTTCCGCGAACTCCACAAAAATCGTCAGCGTTCTGCCGTCCGCATCGACACTCGATATTTCCTCATAATCACCGACCAAGGTGACGTCGTCTTTAGCCATTTCGGCAAATGTATAGCCGGTCTTAGCGTTAAGTACGATAGCGGCGGTATAGGCCTCACCTTCACCAAACCGGTCCGAGGGCTCCAGAGCCCAAATGGTGCCGGTCACCTCGTAGTTTTCGTCCGCGCCGACTTTAGCGTCAGCGTCCTTAACGAGTTCTCCCGCCACGGGGGCAACTACGGTGACGGTTACCTCGGCAATGTCGTCCACGGGTTCCGTTTCCGGGAACACAACGCTGAACACCAGCGTTCCGTCATCGGGCCGACTGGGATCAGCCTCTATCATACCTCCCGGTACGGAGATGTCGAGCGAAGTTACCGTGGTGGGGAATTTTTTGCCGGCAACCGCTTCCAATGTGACAGTGGCGGTATAGACTGTTTCCTCCACAAATCGGCCGTCAGTCAAAGCCGGATTCGGATCCCAACCGGTATTCACTGCCTTATAGTCGCCTTCTCTGCCTTCGGCAGCCTCAGCATCCTCAGGTTCCTCTCCCGTGTAAGGAGCGGTCATTTCGACCGTGATCGGACGAGCGATAGAAGCCTTATCTCCCGTCGCGGGGAATTCCACCTTAAATGCCAGAGTTTCAGCATCCCCGGTGATAGGTTCTTCTATCGCACCGGCTTTTACCGTTCCGGTGATGTCGTTCGAAGTCACAGGGGGGACATGGACGAATTTAAAGCGCGTGTCCGTCACTTTCAGTTCTATCTCGGCGTAATAGGCCGTCTCTTCTTCAAACGGCGCCCCTACCGCCAGCAGCTCGTCATCTTCATCAAACCACTTGGTGTTACCCACCTCGTACGCCGCACCTTCGGCTACGTCGGCGCTCGTACTTAGAATTCCGGCAACAGGAGCCGTTAAGTTGACTGCGATTGGAGTAATTTTTACTCTATCACCCGTCTCCTCGAATTCCACCGAAATATCCAGTATTTTATTTAGTTCATTCGGTCGGATGATTGCTGTTATATCTACGACATTTTCCGCTAACACGCTGATGTCGGCCGAATTCGCTATGCCTTCAAATTTAGAGCCTGGATCCGCTGTCAGTGTGATTTTGGCGGTGTAGGTTTTTTTTTCGCCAAACTGCTCCCCCGGATCCATATCGGAGTCACCGTCATTCCACTTGGTGGCAGTTACTTCGTACTTCGCCGCAGCCCCGACTACGTCGGCGCTCGTACTGAGTGCTCCGGCAACTGGGGCTTTCAACTCGATTTCGACATCACCGGAGGTAATCGCACCCAGTGTGTCCGTCGGTTGGAAATTCACCGTAAACGTTATCGTTTTACCGAAGTCGGGTTCTGGTAAAATGTCATTACTTGTCGTACCAAGCGCTCCGCCGCTTGAGTTTATCGTGACGTCGCCCGACTTAAGATCGGGGAATTTAAGTCCCGGGTCAGCGGTCAGAGTGATCTTGGCGTCATATGCCTTGTTCTCCTCAAACCGATCTCCCAGTGCTTTTTCAACGCCGTCGAGATACCAATCGGTCGAGGTCACGACGAAACCATCTCCGTCCACGGCCTTTTCCAGTAATTCTCCGGCTCTAGGTCCGGGTATTTCGAGGGTGAATGGCTCAATTGGAGTCAAGGTTCCGGTTCTGGGGTATGTCACCACAAATGTCAGTTCCTTGCCACCCTCCGAGACCTTGACGTCGTCAATATCCTCTACGCCAACTTTAATCGTCCCGCTGATATCGGTCGATACAATGTCGGCTTTAAACCCTAAGTTATCTTTTCCCCTTAGTTTCACAGTTAGTTCGTAGTCTGTGTTTTCCTTAAACCGATCACCCAGCGACAGAGGCACGTCGGACGAGGTTGCCCAATCGCTGGAAACCAGCTCGTAATTCGTACTGTCAATGACGACCTTCTGACTGATTTCCCCCGCCTTAGGAACGTCGGCCAAGTCAACCGAGACAGGAACTTCATTTATCGGTGTTGGGCCGAAATTCACAAAGAATGTCAGTATATCTTTGCTTGTAGCGTTCGTGACCTTAACCCCGTCAAGGAAGACGTCATCGCTTACTGTGAACTTCCCAGTCTGTCCTCCGAGGCCCACCTTTATATCCATCGAAGCTTTGGCGAAGTCTTCGAACACGAATTCGTGTTCAAAATCCGCAGACAGCGTGACTCCGAAGGTGTACTTATCCACTTCCTTGAATGTAGGATTCCCAGTCCGTGGTACCACTTCGTTGTTCACGAACCAATCGGAGGAGACGAAGCCATACCCTGTACTACCTGTAAGATCAACAACCCAGTCGACCAACTCTCCCGCCCTTGGGGGTGTTATTTCGGCGGAAATTGGGGTTATCTTCTTCAAGGGCAACGCGAAGTAATCCACAAAGAAATTCAACGTTCCGCCCTGGAAAGCGTTATCCTCATCATACAGCACCCAATCCAGGTAAATGTTGTTGCTAACAACCCCCCTGTTAGGTCCTCCTTCATTCGGCAAATCTACAAGTCCCGCGATCCTATTATTCTCCAACCATCCAAGGTCGGGGGATATCGCGTTCACATTGTCAGCGATGTCACTACTCACGGTTATTTTTATCGTGTAATCCGTGCGTTTGTCGAAACTTATATTCACGTCGGTGCTGATCATTGGCGTGTCATTGAACATAATGAACCAATCTGCCGAAATTACGGTAATCTCGTTTTCACTCCCTTGTTTCGGTGACGGAAGTGGATCCCAAACTGGTTTCTGTCCGGCTATTGCTGGAGCCACGTCCATCGATATCGGGAGTTTTACTACGTCATCAGCATCAGCAAATGCAGCCATTGGCAGCATAGTTAACGCCATCATCGTTGTTAGGAAAAGGACAAGAGCCTTCTTGCCCCACGTTTTTGTTTCCCTCATTTCATGTATTCCTCCTTCGTTTGTTTCCTCTTCTTAGCAGCTGTTCCCGCGGCCCCGTACCTCCCGCGCAGCGTCCATGTGAGCGTTAAATCGTCTAAAGCCCCGGCGCTCACCCCCCTTTGAATCCCTTAATCATTCCGTATCCTCCTTTGTAGTTTGGATTAATTTATATGAGATTAAATAACTGCCCACCCAACGACAAACACACAAAGCCCCCCTTGTCAGAGAGCATCTTCCCCATCCTATCTTTCCATTACTGGCATATAGTTTATTAGCAAAACTGTTAAAGTCAATACCGAATTTCCAAAAAGTGCAAAAATTTTTGCACAAATGAGATTGGTTATAATTAGCTTCCTTGCTAAAGTATTTAGCGGTGAAATAAATTATGGATGGTTCGCGTATTGCCCGGTTAAGGAATAAATTTCGTTATTCCCAGCAGGAGCTGGCCGAACAGGCCGGTGTATCACCTCACACGGTCTTCAGGGCTGAAAAGGGAAACGACGTCAACACCCATTCGATGAGGGCGATCGCCCGCGCCCTGGATACCTCAGTCGCCTACCTTCTGGGAGAAACGGACAAGTCAATTCACGAGGCGGCCGCGAAAGCCGGAAAGACCTCGGAGGCCGCCGCTCCGTCGGAAGCCTCCGCGCCGTCGGACGCGCGCGACGCGAACCCCTCCGGTTTCATCAGGGTGCGCGTGCGGGACAGATACAACGCGAACCTCCGCGGCAAAGACACCGGGCGGCCCGGCGACGCGGCGGAGTTCGAGAGGACGCTGCTGCTGCCGCTGCCGGATCTCGCGAACCGCTACGGCGACGACGAGGTGTTGGGCGTGTACGCGGAGAGCGACAGCATGGATCCGATAATCTGCTTCGGCGATCTGGTCCTGTTCGTTCCGCACGAGCAGTCCGTCGTCTATGCCGGCGTGCCGATGGTGGTGTCGTATAACAAAGCCATCCTCATGCGCGGCGTGATCGAAAACAAAAACGGCACAATCCTGAAAGCCAGGAACAGAGAATACGACGACATACACATCAACAAGTGGGACAACTTTTTCATCCGAGGCAGAATAGTAAAAATCTTCACAACCCGCGACCCAAGGTCGGTGTTGTGATATAATAAGCGCGGCCCCGGTTATGGGTCGCCCGGTTGAGTTATCGGCTCAACCGGGACTTACACCCCGACTAGAGCCTACCCAAAATGAGTATTTATGTAGGGGACGTCGCCCTCGACGTCCCGTTTTTTTTGGCCGTGCGAACGGGACGTCGGGGGCGACGTCCCCTACGACATATGTTTTTTCGCAAGCATAACGGACGCGCAATGCGCGCCCCTACATCTGTGGATCCCTGCGTCGGTGGATATTGTAGGGGCGCGCATTGCGCGTCCGTTATATCCCGGCCCGTCCGTTATATCCCGGCCTGTGGGACCAGACGGTCGGGCATGGAAGCCCGACCCTACGTTGGCAGGGACGAAATATATGATATAATGCGCTCAAGAAAGAAGTCCGCCTGAGAGCGGGCGGACTTCAAGATTGTTTGGCTGATTTGGCCGAGTGCGTTCACACTCAGCCAAACCTTGAATCAGCCAAGTGTGACGTTACAGAAGGAGGCGGAGTAAATCCGCCAGAGCTTCAAGGAGCCTTGCTGCGGCTCCGAGAAGCAAAGTAAGAGCCAGCCATTTAATAACGAGCTGGCTCTTTGCTTTTTCCCTCATGCAGATCACCTCCTTTCCCGGAGGCATCCTCCTTTGCCAAACAGCACCGCGGCTAAACCGCGTCTCTCCGCAAATGATTTTATCACAGCAGGAGCGGCGGATTTTCGATGTAGGGGCGCGCATTGCGCGTCCGTTGCTTTCAGATACATTAAATCAAATTGCTTTAGTTGACGATTCGCGTTTTTCAACCCAATTATATAGCTTAGGACATGCCGGCGTCCGAGACCAAAAATAAAAGGAGGAGTTTCAATTGGCAAGCATCGTAACGAATCCCGGAAGCATGAACTTCAGGATGGACACGGGGGAGATAAGCGGCGGCAAGACTCTGTACAAGAACTCGTCGCTCGGGAGCGTAAAGGGAACCGCAAGCGCGGAGGTTCTCGCGGAGATAGCGGTTAAGGCCGAGGCCGTTCTGCCCTGGCCGGTGGAGCAGGTAACGCTGCGCCGCTCCGAGATTCTGGTCTATTAGTTTAACTTAAAAAGGAGGAATAAATCATGGTGGAGACAAATGCTCTCGTATTGAAATTCAGGACGGCGGACGACAAGACAAGGACGGTTACGATACAGCCCTGCAATGTCAACGCGACGGAAGCCACCGCCAAAGCGCTGATGGACGCGATGATCTCAAGCGACGCGTTCGTCTACCAGCCCTCGGCAAAACTGGGCGCCTCGGTAATTCAGCGCTTCGCGATGGAATTGTTCTAAACGGTACGGGCGGCGTTCAGCCGCCCGTTTTTTTTAGATGTCCCGTTTTTTTAGGAGGTATCAACTAGATATGGAGGATTTTTTGAAAAATCTCATGGAGAATTCTTTCTCCGTTGTGGTCGCCGCGTTTCTGCTGATACGCATGGAGCGCAGGCTGGATGACCTGACCGCCGCGCTGGCGCGGCTGGAGGCGGCGCTGCTGCTCGCGGTCGGACGGGGGGGTGAGCGGGGTGATCAATGACATACGGGTATCGCCGCACTTCAAGCTCAGGGAATTCCAGTGCCGGTGCTGCGGCGCGGTGAAGCTGTGCCCTAAGCTGCTTTTGAAGCTCGAAGCCCTGCGCTCGGCGTGGGGCGGGCCGCTTATCATAACCAGCGGCTACCGCTGCCCGTTGCGCAACAAAGCCGTCGGGGGCGCGGCGGCGAGCTATCACCTGCGCGGCATGGCGGCGGATATTTCAGCGTCGCCGAGGGAACAGCAATTTTTGAAAGAAATCGCGCTGAAAATCGTTTTTACTGAGATAATATCCGGCGGAGGTGATAACTATCTTCATATTGCAATTTAAGTAAATTACTTTATTATTTTAGGAGGTTAATGCAAGAGTGGAAAATTTGGTAAGTAATCAGGCGAAGTACAGCCAGGATGAAACAAACGCAATTTTGATAGGCGCAACACCGTTGATAAAGAAATACGCCCGGTATTACGCTTGGTATTACTACGGGTTCGGAGTCGAATACGAGGACTTGTTCCAGGATGGAATACTGGCGGTACTGAGCCTGATGGAGTCCCGCGAGCGGGAGAATCTCGACCACGGCATCCGCACCTGCCTGCGGGGCATGATCCGGGACGCCTCGGAACGGACACTCCGCCAGGGATGCGCGGAGCGGAGCAATACGCCGCCGGAGAGTGACGACGGCTCCGCGAGCCTGGAGGAGTCCGTCCCCGACAAGTCGGCGGAGGAAGATACGCGGCGCGTGGAGATAATGCACGACATCAAGAGATGCCTCGACGAGAGGAATTACGAGATAGCCGTGATGCTCCTCGAAGAACGCTCGCTGGCGGAAATAGGCCGCGCGCTCGGAATCACGAAACAAGCCGTAGCCAACAGGGTTAAAAAAATCCGAACCATACTGGAACATATGAAGCGGTAGAGAAACGCGCCACCCGCCCCGGAGAACACAACGGACGCGCAATGCGCGCCCCTACAAACAGCAGCCGGCCCTTATCAATCGGGCCGGCTGCTGCGCTTACGCGATTATTTCCATTGATATTTTCAATGCGCGGCGTTAAAGACGCCCAAATTCTCCACTTCCTCGCGGGTTAAACCCGTTGCTGTTACAATTTGGTCAATTGGCACATTCATATGTAAAAGTTTACCGGCTATTTCCTTCTTAGCTCCATTCACCATCGAAACAATATCCCTCCGGGCGATCTCTCGTTCTTCGTACAGCATACGAGTACGCTCATCAGCCGACAGTTCCTTGAGAACGCCAACCGCTTTTCTCATCTGTGGGCTTCTCTGAGCCAGCATATTCAAAACCTCCTCATCGTCGTCTGACTTGATGAACTTCATCCAGTACCATAGCTCCGTGTCGTCCGCGTCAGTTGGCAGTTTGGATAATTCCAAACTGTTTATCTCCGTCAGGTTGGTAAACTCCGCCCCGTCCTTGTCGGAGCGATAACGGAATTGATTGTGGTAGTAGTTGTTCTCCGGGACAAGGGTATAGTTCGTTATTATGATGGATACAACCCGCTTGATGTCCGAATGGTTTTTCCCGGAAGCCATTTGCTCCGTCACCATCTTTGACAGGAAGAAAATGGACCGCTGCTTCATCTCCGGAATCGGCCAGACTTGTATCTCCACATGGATAACGTTTCCGCTTTTGGTGTGTACCTTTACATCCAGTATGCCGTACTTGTCGTTTTGGGATTCTTTTTTAACGTGAGGGTCGACAACAGTGATACGGTCGTACTCAGTGTCAGGAATATCCAGGACGGACTTCAAGAATTCCGCGAGTATATCCACGTTACGCTGGTCGCCGAATATGAGCTTAAATATAAAATCTGAAATAACCGGCAGCAGCGCCGGCACTTCTATGCTCAATGTTTATCAGCTCCCATCGCGTTTATATTACCGTCGTCAGTATACCGCGCTTACGCGATTATTTCCATTGATATTTTCAATTTTAATATTGCCGTCACCAACGTAGGGGCGGCATGCCGCCCCTACAAATACGAACAGCAGCCGGCCCTTATTAATCGGGCCGGCTGCTGTTTTTGTTTGGTTATCGGTTCTCTAGGTCGTTACTGTTTCTAACGACGCCTCTTGCTTACGATGCTCATGCCTGTGAGTGCCAGAAGGGCCAACAGTGAGCCTGCGCCTGTGGAGCAGCCGGACTTCTTTTTGTCATCGGGTTCGTACTCTACCGTAACCACACCGGTTTCGGAATCTACTCTGAGGATGGAACCCTCCTTGACTGTCCTGCCTTCCGGGTACTTTGCGTATTCCTCCGGATTGCCGACCTGGTCGTACGTAATGAGAGCGCCGCCGGCTCCAACCTCAATCAGCATGACTGTTGACGTACTCAGGGCTGCGACATTTTCACCCGTCACTTCCTGAGGATCTTCGCTCTCCCACAGGATACCTTCCGTGAGAGCTACCTTCGTGCCGTCAAGGGTCAATATGGTGGCGTTCTCCACGACGAGTACCGCGTCACCGCTCTCATCCGTGTCGAACCGGATTGTACCCCTAACCTCAACATCGGTGTCCGCGATTGTTATAACAGCGGGATCACCACCACTAAGAGGAATCGTAATGTTTCCTTCGTGGTCGATAGTCAGGCCGGATGGAATCCTTACCTCTATCAATACCGCGTTGTTTGTACCCAGCAGCACCAATATACCGTGGTCTAGT
>WRKN01000095.1 GCA_009778055.1 Synergistaceae bacterium | reverse complement strand
ATGAAAAAACACAAAGGGTTTACATTGGTTGAACTGCTGGTAGTCATTGTCATCGTGGGTATTCTCGCGGCCACCATGATGCTGGCCAGCGGTTCGGCGACGGCTTCGGCCGACGCGTCCGTCATCATTTACAACCTGCGCGACCTGAAGACCGCGAGCCTGATGCTCTGGGCAACAAGCAGGGATGAGTTCCTGACCCCGGGCGCAATTGATTACAGCGCCGCCAACAAGATAGTCTGGCTGGCGCCGTACGTATCCACAGGCGATTTTGGCGCCGCGCTTGGGGAAGGGGCCTACAGCCTGGATATGACCGTGGATGGCATGTGGTGGATTGGCTATGACCTGAGAATCGGCAGAAAGAGCGCGAGAGTCGCCGAAAAATTGATCGGCAAGGCCAGGACTGCTGGGCTTTTCAAGCGGACGGCGGAAGGAGGCAGTTTTGAGCCTTTCAATGATAGAACCACCGACGTTGTGTGGATGATCGCCCGCCCGTAAACCTTTTTATTCTTTTTTCAGCTCCACCAAAAGCACCGCCGCGAAGATAAGGCAGCAACCGGCGGCCATTCTGGAGGTAAAGTCTTCTTTCAGGATGACGATGCCGCACAACGCGCCGAAGACCGACTCCAGGCTCAGAAGAATAGAGGCATGGGCGGGGGGAGCGCGTTTTTGCGCAACATTCTGGATGAGGAAGCAGATAAAAGTGGAGAACACCGTCACGTAAGCGACCTCCAGCAGCCCCTGCGTCCCCCGCGGCACAAAAGGGCCGTTGAAGATCAGGGCCGCGCAAAGCGACAGAACGGAGGTCACGAGAAGCTGAACGAAGGCGAGGACAAAGGGGTCGCCGTTTTTCGCGTAACATCCTATCGAGATGATGTGCGCGGCGAAGAACAAAGCGGCGATGACGGTCAGAACGTCGCCGGCGTTGAGCGCCCCGGACGCGTCCGAGGTTAAAAGCCCTATTCCCGCAAAACAGATCAATGACCCGGCCATAGCGGCCCAGCCCGGGAAAACCCGGCGCAAACCCCATAACAGAAGCGGAACCATTATCACGTAGCCGGCGGTGATAAACGCCTGTTTCCCCGCTGTGGTGTAGTTCAGCCCCAGGGTCTGGACGCCCATGCCCACGAACAAAAACACGCCTATTACGACGCCCCCCGTCAGATCGCTTCCGGAGAAACCGGCAATACGCTTGGGGAAAAAGGCAAGCATAAGAAAAGTCCCGCCGGTAAACCTGAAAAAAAGCAGCCAAAAAGTGGGGTAGACGGAAAGAGCCTCCTTCATCCACACGAACCCCAGCCCCCAGAAAAACGCGCAGAGCGCCAACAATGCATCCGCCTGCCACACGTTAAGCGGAGGCTTCAATTTTTCCAAGTATATTTTCCTCAACAGGCGTTTTCATTCATCCAATAATTCGTCTGCGGCCTCGAATTCGTCGAGCTTCCCGTCCCTGATGGCCTTCAGCTTCCTGAGCAGTTCTTTTCTGTCGGGGGTGTCGCGAACTATAGACATTATCAAATTCACCAGCGTCCGCATTTGGTAATCCGTCATAACGTCAGCCCTCTCTTCCATGTCTGGGTCACCTCCGAATCTATTATAGCAATTTGTATAGCTCGTCAGAGGCGCAGGGTGATAAAATACAGCCGGAGGTGGTTTTCGGTGGAAGCGAGGTGTGACGTTATGACGGACAAACAGTTTGAGGGCGTTATCCGTATGATCCTGACCATAGTTGAAGCGCATCCCACGCGGGAAGAAGCCATCAAAGCCATAAAAAACTTACTTGAGCCCCAAAAAGACAGCGACAGGAACGACAGGAAAGCCGGTTGACAGGCATGGGACTTTGCGAGTTTGAAGGGGTGGAACGGGTTCACCTTATGGGCGTCGGCGGCGTTGGGATGAGCGCCCTCGCTTTGCTTCTGGCCGGTATGGGCTTCAGGGTGAGCGGGTGTGACATTGCCGGCGGAGACGCGGTGGCGAAGCTGGAAAAATCGGGCGTAACGTGCGCGCTCGGGCACTCGGCCGGGCACGTCGAAAAATTTCTTCCTCAGTTGATGATATACAGCAGCGCGATTGACCGCGACCACGAAGAACTTGCCGCGGCAAGGGAAAAAGGAATCCCCGCCATAGGGCGGGGGCTGGCTTTGAGCCGCCTATTCAACGCCGCGCGCGGGGTAGGTGTGGCCGGAGCCCACGGAAAAACCACGACGTCGTCCATGATCGGCCTGGTTTTGGAGCGCGGCGGCTTCTCCCCCACGCTCGCCATAGGAGGCGAGATTCGCGGCCTGGGCACGGGCGCGCTTTTGGGCGGCAGCGATCTTTTCGTCGCCGAAATAGACGAGAGCGACGGATCGTTTGAGTTTTTCAAACCGGCCCTTACCGTCGTTACCAACGTAGACTGGGACCACGTAAATTACTTTCACTCCCCTGAAGACGTGCTGGCCGCGTTCACACGCTTCGCCCGAGCGCGTAAGCCGGAGACGCCTCTGGTGATATGCGCCGAGGACGATGGGTCGCGTTTGCTGATAGAAAATCTGCGCCCCGACCCATACGTTGTGACGTGCGGGTGGGGGCGCTCTTTTGATTGGGGAGCTTTCGACGTCACGCGCAAAGCCGGCGGAGGGACGTTTTTTTCCGTGGCACGCGGGAAGGATACGCTGGGCAGGCTGGAACTCGCGGTCTCCGGCGACCACAACATAATGAACGCGCTTCTGGCCTGCGCGTCCTGCGCAATGCTGGGGGTTCCGTTTGAAAGCATGGCCGGCACGATCCGCGATTTTCGCGGCGCGAAACGCAGGCTGGAAAAAATAGGCGAGAAAAAAAAGGGAGGCGGTTCGATCGACGTGGTGGACGACTATGGACACCACCCGACCGAAATTGCCGCATCCCTTGCCGCCATGCGGGACATCTATCCCGACCGGAGGCTTGTGGTTGTTTTTCAGCCTCATCGCCACACGCGGACGCGGGCGTTTTATCGTCAGATTGCCTCCGCCCTGAGCGGGGCCGACCTTGTTTTCCTGCTTCCCATTTACTCCGCGGGAGAACCGCCGGAGGATATAACGTCGGCGGATATTTCGGATATAATGAACCTGGGTGGACATGAGGCCGCGCTCTGTGACGATCAGGAAGACGCGCTCGTGAAGCTGGACTCGGCGCTGCGTCCCGGCGACGCGCTTTTGACGCTGGGAGCCGGAAATATAGCCAAGCTGGGCGAGGCCTGGCTGAAAAGATAAAATCTGCCATGTGGAAGGCCGGCCTGAGAGACCTGACAAAAAGTTTATCGTGCGTCCCGGAGGAAGGGAAGGAGCTTGCCCCGTTGTCCGCGCTGGGTGTGGGTGGAAGGTGCGGTCTTTTTTTCGAGCCGTCGGATCTTAACGACGTGTCCCTGGTGCTCAAGGCGCGGGCCCGTGAAAAATTCCCGCTTTTCATTCTTGGAGGAGGGACGAACGTTGTTTTCGCCGATGGAGTCATTGAGGGAGCGGTGCTTTCCGCCAGACGCCTGAACAGGTTCGGGTGGAGCGAGGCGGACGGCCGGGTCATATTGGAGGCGGAAGCCGGCTGTTTACTGTCCGGCGTGGTCGCGGATTCCGTCAGGGACGGGCTGACGGGGGTGGAATTTGCCGTGGGGATACCGGGTACGCTTGGGGGAGCCATAGCCGGAAACGCCGGCGCGGGCGGGCACAGCACAGCTGATCTTCTGGAGGAGGTCACAGCCGTGGAAAGTAGCGGCGATATCCGAACCTGGAAGCGCGGTGAATTTACCTATTCCTACCGCCATTTTTCTCTGGCGTCTCCCGACCGTTTTTTTGCGGCGTGCAAGGCGTCGTTCCGGCGCGCCCCCCGCGCCGAAATAGAACGGGGTCTTGACGATTTCAGGCGAAGGAGGATAACCCAGCCCCAGGGAGTGAGGAGCGCGGGGTGCACGTTCAAAAATCCGCCTCTAGGCAGCGCGGGGCGTCTTCTTGACGTGTCGGGCTGCAAGGGGTTGCGTGTGGGGGGAGCGGAGGTGTCCGGCGTTCACGCAAACTTCATCGTTAACACGGGACGCGCAACCGGCAGCGATGTTTTTGAGTTGATGCTGTCATGTCGTGATATAGTATTTCGCGAGACGGGAATACTCCTTGAGCCGGAAATAAAATTTCTGGGTTTTCCGTCCGTGAATCATTTGGTTTGATATACTGGTATTATGGCTGTGAGAAGGCTGCGATGGTTTAAGATCGTATTTTGTTCGATGATACTGGGGGGGCTGTGGCGCCTCAACGAGCGTTATATGTGGATGTCTATGCGTGAAATGAGCGTAAACGCCGCCACTCCGGTTTTGGAAGAGCGGTATTGGGATGTTTTCCCTTCCCGCTGCCTTCGTTTCTGGCCTTTGTTTATACGAAGATCGCGGGACATGGCGGTATTTTTGGAGAGAACCAATCCCGTTCTGGTGGAGACTCGTATGACGGGAATAGGTTCCTTTGTCACCGACATAAAGCTGCTTTCTCCTCGTATTGTCGTGGAATGGCAGGGGAAAGAGTGGTGTATATCGAAAGAAGGCCGCATGTGGAGCCTTACGGACGGCGGTTTTTGGTTCAGGGAGCTGAAAATCCCCTGGAAGCCCCTTTGGAAGCTGCCGGATGCCGGCGAAGAGGGAAGGCTTTTGCCGGGGGGCGTTTTTCCCTCTATTTTTTCGACGGACGCGATAGACGATTTTTTAAAAGGCCTGGGAGGCGCTTCCTGGTTTGACGGCGTGGAAGAGGTGTCTGTGGGGCGCAGGGCGGGCGATGACTTTTTTGAGCTGCGTTACGTCCGGGAAGGGAAAGATTTTACGATTTTGATCCAAAGAGACAAGCATGGGTGGGAAGAACTTGGCCTGGCGCTCGGGCACATCCTGGGCAGCCTTGAGGGAGATAGCGGCGGCCGTTTGATTGACGCCACTTACAAGGACAGAATAGTGGTGAAGAACTTGCCCGCCGGCGCGGCAGAAGGGAGTTCGAGATAGTGTTTAGGGAGCCTGATACCTTGGTAGGACTTTGTGTCGGCACCACGAAGATCGCTGTGGTCGTGGCGCAGAGAGATCTTCGTTCGCGAGAGGCAGTCCATATTATAGGCATAGGATCGGCCCCTTCGGAGGGTATCCGCAAAGGTCTGATCGTAAACCTGGAGCAGGCCGTGCGTTCCGTCCGCAGCGCTGTAAGAGACGCTGAAAACATAGTTGGTTTCAGGCTGACGCACGCGGTGGTGGCTTTCAACGCCGTGGACGTCGTAAGCGTGAACTCGAACGGAATGGTGGCTATGGGGCGCAACGCGCGTCCCCAGCCGGTGCAGGTCGACGACGTGGAACGGGTTATCGACGCCGCGCAAAGTTCTCTTTCCATCCCTATAAACAAACTGGCTCTTCACACGATCCCGGTACGCTATTCCATAGACGGAAATTTCGGCGTGGACGACCCTCTTAGCATGACCGGTATGCGTCTTGAAATGGATCTGCAGACGGTGACAGTGCCCATGCCTTACGTCCACAATGTGGTAAGATGCGTCAAAAGGGCGGGAGTGGAAGTGGAGGGGCTTGTAATCAAACCCGTGGCGGCGGCGCTGGGGGCGCTTACGGACGAGGAAATGCGGGTCGGCGTCATCTCTATCTGCATAGGCGGGGGGACCACGGGGATTACCTTTTACGGCGAGGGACGCCCCGTCAAGGTGGCTATCATCCCTATCGGGGGAGACCACATAACAAACGACTTGGCGACCGTTCTGCGTCTGCCCCTGAAGAAGGCCGAGGAGATCAAAAAGAGCATATTCACGTCGGAGAGCGGCGACCCTATAGCGGTGACGCCCAGGGGGCAGTCGGAAAGGGTCATAGACCCCAACGCAGTGTTGGAAATAATCGGTTGCCGCCTTGAGGAGCTGTGTGCCGAACACGTGGCCGCGCTGATTTCCGAGCAGGACGCTAAGCTGTTCCCGGCGGGCATAGTGCTGTCCGGCGGGGTAGCCAAAACGCCGGGTCTCGAACACCTGCTTTCCGACGTATTCAAGATGCCTGTCCGCGTGGCCGACCCACAGGAGTATTATCAGATGCCGCCGGGGCGCGCCGACCCCGGTTACGTCAACGCCGTGGGCACGATACGCTATATTTTGAGCAAAGAGCGCAATCCGTACAGTTTTATAGACGCGCCTAAGACGTTGTGGGACATCAACGACTTTGCGCCCCGCCCCCAGTGGGAGGGAGAATCCTCCACTTCCACGGGAGCGGGCATGGGCGACACTGTAAGAAATATAATGGAGAAAATCAAAGAGTCTTTTAAGGATCTTTTCTAAGGTTCGTTATTTTTGTCACGGGCGGGGAGGGCATGAATTTGGATAAAGATCAGGTGTTTCATCTTCCCGATACGCTTAAGCAGAGGGAACATATTCTTGTCATAGGCGTAGGCGGAGGGGGCGGCAACGCTCTGAACCACATCATCTCAAGCGGTGTGGAGGGAGTCGAGTTTGTAGCTGCCAATACGGATTCCAAGGCGCTCGGTTTGAACAAGGCGCCGAACAAAATCATTCTGGGGGAGAAGCTCACCAGGGGGCGCGGGGCAGGCGCTGATCCGCAGGTGGGCATGGACGCGGCAAAAGAATCCATGGACCGCATACGTGAGTACGTAAACGGATCCGACATGGTTTTTGTCACGGCGGGCATGGGCGGCGGAACCGGAACCGGGGCCGCTCCCATAATAGCGGAGGTGGCCAAGGAAGTTGGAAGCCTCGTTGTAGGGGTCGTGACCATGCCTTTCAGCTTTGAGCTGAGAAAACGCACCCTGGTGGCTCAGGAAGGAATAGTCAGGCTGAAGGAAAAAGTGGACGCCCTTCTGGTTGTGGAAAACGACAGGCTTTTGAGTCATATCGACGATAAAACAAAGAGCATGGATGCCTATAAGATGGCCAACGAAGTTCTGCGCCAGGCCGTGCAGGGGGTTACCGACCTGATCCTGAAGCCCGGCATCATCAATGTTGATTTCGCCGACGTCAGGACGGTGATGAAAAACGCCGGTTCCGCCATTATGGGCATAGGCGAGGGCGAGGGCGAAAACAGGGCTGAATTGGCCGCTAAGGCCGCCATTAAATCCCCGCTGATGTCGCTGCCCCTGAAAGGGGCCAAGGGTATCCTGATGAATATCGAGGCCGGGCCGGACGCCGGTCTTTTGGAGATGACCAAGGCGGCGCAGATAATAAACGAGACGGCCGAGGAAAACGCGCAGGTCATCTGGGGGCACACGGTCAGCGAAGAAATAGGGAACAAGATGCGCGTCACCGTCATAGCCACCGGTTTTTCCGAAATCAAGGAAAAGGCTTCTCCCGCTGCTCTCCAGCAGCAGCCGGTTTTGGATAAATCGATCAGGACGGTGGGGGTACGTGCTTTTTCGCTCGAAGAAAAAGATTTGCAGCCCAGCGACGACAACGACATATTCCACGGAGTGCCCAAAGCCACATACGACTCTCCGTCCATTTTCAGGAGAAAGACCCAGCAGTGAACAACCCGCCGCGGCGGGAGGGGGAGAATTTTTTTGCGAGGAGGGGGTGTGAGGGTTGCCGCTGAGAGAGACGAGGCGTTTTAAGGCCAACAAAAGCTACGTGATGTCCTTCGGTGATTTTATGCTTCCTTTGGTCGGCCTGGTGGCCATAGGGCTTCTTCTGGTGGCGGGGAAAGTTTTTTTCTTCACCGACTTTCAGGGAACCGGTCAGCCTATTCCTCTGTCGGTCAGCCCCCCCGGCATTCCTGGCATACCTGCCCCACCGGCCGATTTCGAGACGCCGCGCGCCGATGCCGCCGTTAACCCGGCTACTGTCCAGCGCGCGGACGGCAATATGATTTTAGACCTCAGCAGCGACAACAGTTCCGCGAACAACGCCGACCCTGCTGCGGTAACCGTGGTGGTGGTTTCCGCGCCGGAACCGGAACCAGCGCCAGTTGTCACGCCGTCTGTTCCGGCGCAGCGGCAGCCTGACCCTACTCCTGCCGCGCCCGAGCCCAAACCGGCAGCTCCCGTCAGGCCCGCCGAACCCGAGAGACCCGCCGCGCAGCCGAACAGAAACTGGATGGTGCAGGTAGGCGCGTATTCCACGCGCTCCTCCGCGGAAGCCGTTTCGCGGAGTCTGGCCCAGGCCGGTTATACCGTGAACGTGTCTTCGGGGACGCTGCACAGGGTTTTGATTCAGGCCGGCCCGACGAAACAGGACGCGCTGAATTTGGCCTCTCGTCTGCAGACCGGGTTTCCCGGCGCTTTTGTAGTTCCGCCGAGATAGAAACCGCAAAAAAACAAAACCAGGCAGCCGGGGCTGAGCGTACAGTGAAGGATTTTTTTGGCCGGGAGCTGAGTTACGCGCGTATTTCCGTAACCGACCGATGTAACTATCGCTGCCGTTACTGTATGCCGGAGGACGGGATAAAATGGATTCCTCATGACAGGATACTGTCCTATGAGGAAATTTTTTTTCTGATCGGGATACTGTGCGATCTCGGAGTTGAAAAAATCCGTTTTACCGGCGGGGAACCTCTCATACGGAAGGGAATGATCCGGTTCCTGGAAAAAGTGGCCGCTTCTTTTCCGGGCCTTCGGATTGCCCTGACAACCAATGGTTCGACGCTGGCGCAGTACGCCCCGTCCCTGGCCCGTATGGGCTTGGAGTGCGTGAACGTAAGCCTGGATACGCTGGACGCCGAAAAGTTCTCCGTTATGACGCGCGGCGCTTCGCTTGAGCCCGTGCTTGACGGAATAGACGCCCTGACCTCCCTTGTTTCACAAACCGAAACCGAAGTCAAAATCAAAATCAAAATAAACTCCGTCCTGATACGCGGTTTTAACGACGACAGCATGATCGAACAATTGGCGGACTTCGCTTTTAAAAAAGGCATACTTTTGCGTTTTATCGAGTTCATGCCGTTCCATTCAAGTCTTTGGAGCGCGGAGATGTTTACGCCGTTCCCGGAGGCTCTTGCGCGCTTGCCCGGCTGTGCCGGGCGCTGGACAAAGGATCAAACGGGGGCGGAGTCGCCCGCGGGGCCCGCCCGCTATTACGTAAATACCGCCACCGGACAGCGTATAGGCGTAATCTCGGCGGTTTCCGGGCATTTTTGCGG
>WRKN01000094.1 GCA_009778055.1 Synergistaceae bacterium | reverse complement strand
CATGGATAAATCCTTCGACACGATGTTCAAGTTCGACCTCAATTTTTCCGACAACGATTTCAGTTGTCAGATTCTGGCCAGAGGCGAACATGGGTTGATGTTGAAAAGCTCGATCAATATCCCGTGGACCAACGGCAACGCGTTGCGCGAATTCATGGAGTACCTGCGCCAGTTATAAAAATTTATTTTCCTTCCTTGTAATTATCGACAACAAGCCCCCGGCAGAGCCGGGGGCTTGTTGTTGGCGGGAAATTCTGTAAAAAAATTAAAATATGGTAAACTGGCGGTATGAAAGGAACTTTTTTGTTGATGAACTACTAAAGAAAGGATACTGCGCAATGTTTGAATTCAGCAAAAAGACAAACCTGATCGAGCGTCGGGTTCGTGAATATATTTTGAACGACATTCCGTCGCCGGAGCTTTACCGGGAGTTTTTTTCCTACGACGGAATTCCTAAAGTAGCGTTCAACCATCGCCTCGTCCCTATCAACATGCCTGACGAAATCTGGATTACCGACACGACTTTCCGTGACGGCCAGCAGTCCATAACTCCTTATACCACCGACCAGATCGAAAGGATTTTTGACTATATACACCGGCTCTCCGGGCCGAAGGGCATTATTCGTCAAAGCGAGTTTTTCCTGTACTCCCAAAAAGACCGCGACGCCGTATGCCGCTGCCTTGAAAAGGGCTATGAGTTCCCCGAGATCACAAGCTGGATAAGGGCCTCCAAGAAAGATTTTGAACTGGTCAAGGAGATAGGATTGAAGGAATCGGGCATACTTGTAAGCTGCTCGGACTATCACGTATTCCTGAAAATGAAAATGACAAGGAAACAGGCCGTCGAGCATTACATTTCAATTGTGAGGGAATGTATCGAAAACGGCGTAAAGCCGCGCTGCCATCTGGAGGACATTACCCGCGCCGATCTTTACGGCTTTGTGGTTCCGTTTGCCATGGAACTGATGAAGCTCATGGATGAAACCGGCGTGCCTGTCAAAGTGCGGGCGTGCGACACTATGGGATACGGCCTTACCTATCCCGGGTCATCGCTTCCGAGGTGCGTCCAGGGGATTATCCACGGCCTCAACCAGCACGCGGGCGTGCCCTCGGAGCTTATTGAGTGGCATGGGCACAACGATTTTTACCGGGCGGTGTCCAACGCCTCCTACGCCTGGCTGTACGGCGCGAGCGCGGTCAACTGCTCCGTTTTCGGCATAGGGGAGCGCACGGGGAACACTCCGCTCGAGGCTATGGTGTTTGAATATGCCCAGTTCCGCGGAACCCTTGACGGCATGGACACGACGGTGATTACCGAGCTGGCCGAATATTACGAGAAGGAACTTGGTTTTGAAATTCCGCCGATGACTCCTTTCGTGGGCAGAAACTTCAACGTCACCCGCGCCGGAATTCACGCGGACGGATTGTTAAAAAACGAGGAGATTTACAACATATTCGACACGACCAAATTCTTGAACCGCTCCCCCAAAATTTCCGTGTCCAACACCTCAGGCACGTCCGGCATCGCCCACTGGCTTAACAGCTTCTATAACTTGAGCGAGGAAGACGCCTATAACAAAGGTAATCCCATAGTTGAAAAACTCAAGGAATGGGTGGACAGGCAATATGACGACGGGCGGGTCACTACTATCTGCGATGAAGAGCTGCAGGCGGCCTTCGAGGGCTTTATGAAAGAGGGAACGCCGTGAAATTGACGCTGACTGAAAAACTCATAAAAAGCCGGCTGGTTGACGGGGAAATGGTCAAAGGGCGGGAGATTGGGCTGAAAATCGACCAGACGCTGACCCAGGACTCCACCGGCACAATGGCGTATCTCCAACTGGAAGCAATGGGGGTTGACCAGGTCAAAACCAGGCGTTCCGTCGCGTACATAGACCATAACATGCTGCAGGAAGGCTTTGAAAACCCCGACGACCATAAATATATCCAGACCGTCGCCAACAAACACGGAATATATTTCTCCCGCCCGGGCAACGGAATCTGCCATCAGGTTCATCTGGAGCGCTTCGCCGAACCCGGCTGCACGCTTCTGGGCTCCGACAGCCATACGCCCACGTGCGGCGGTATCGGTATGCTGGCGATGGGGGCGGGCGGTTTGGACGTGGCGGTCGCCATGGGCGGCGGCGCGTATTACATAACAATGCCCGAAATCGTAAACGTCAAACTTTCGGGAAAGCTGACAAAACCCTTCGTCACGGCTAAGGATATTATTTTGGAGGTCTTGCGGCTTTTAAGCGTAAAAGGCGGCGTGGGAAAGGTTATAGAGTACACGGGCGAAGGGGTGAAAACCCTGTCCGTGCCCGAAAGGGCCACGATAACCAATATGGGCGCGGAGCTTGGGGCCACCGCGTCGGTTTTCCCAAGCGACGCCAACACAAGGGAGTTTTTGGAGGCTCAGGGCAGGGGAGAAGTTTTTGTGGAACTGATTCCCGACGAGGGCTGTGTATATGACCAGACTATAGAAATCGACCTCGGCCGGCTGGAACCCCTTTGCGCCGCGCCGCACAGCCCCGACAACGTCATGAAGGTCTCGGACGCCGCGAATATAAAGGTGGATCAGGTAGCGATAGGGAGCTGCACAAACGGCTCTTACGCCGACCTGATGAACGCTGCGGCGATTTTGAGGGGCGGCACGGTACATCCCGACGTGAGCCTTGTCATATCGCCCGGTTCTAAGCAGGTTCTTACTATGCTGGCGCAAAACGGCGCTCTAGCGGACATGATTGCCGCCGGGGCGAGGATTTTGGAGTCCGGCTGCGGCCCTTGTATCGGCATGGGGCAAGCCCCCGCCACAAACGCCGTAAGCCTTAGAACGTTCAACCGCAATTTCAAAGGGCGCTGCGGCACGGACAGCGCGGAGGTTTATCTTGTAAGCCCGGAAACGGCGGCTGTAAGCGCGTTGACAGGATACATGACCGACCCCCGGACGATTTCAAAAGAGATATCGTTTGCGCCGCCCTCAAAATTTGAAGTATGCGACAACATGATAATCCCCCCTTCAAAAACGCCGGAACAGGTTGAGGTCGTCAGAGGGCCAAACATAAAGCCCTTTCCCCTGGGCAGCCCTCTCGAGGCGCGCGTGGCGAAAAAGGCGCTGATAAAGGTAGGCGACAATATAACCACCGACCACATCATGCCTTCCAACGCCAAACTTTTGCCCTACCGCTCAAATATCCCCTATCTCGCGGAATTTTGCCTGACCCCCTGCGATGAAAACTTCCCAAGCCGGGCGAAAGAGCACGGCGGCGGAATTATCGTAGGCGGGGAAAACTACGGTCAGGGTTCCAGCCGTGAGCACGCGGCGCTGGCGCCGTTATATCTGGGGGTAAAAGCGGTCATCGCGAAGAGCTTCGCGAGAATTCACAAGGCGAACCTGATCAACTCGGGGATAATACCGCTTACCTTCAAAAACCCGGATGACTATGAAAAAATAGGCTTGCTGGACGAGCTTGTCATTGAAGACGCGGTCAGCCAGCTTAAGGGCGGAGGGGCGATAACCGTCAAATATCCGGGCGGCCGCGTGGAAACGAACTTGGACGTAAGCCCGAAAGAGCTGGACATGCTTCTTGGCGGCGGAAAAATAAATATGATGAGAAAAATATGATGAGAGGGTGTTCTCATGGATAAAATAGCTGCCGCGGCGCAAAAATTTGCTTTATTGATAGAAGAGCAGCTTAAGCGCGTCGAAAGAATCAAGTCCGTCAAGGAGTTTATAAATTACGGCGCGCTGCCTGAAATCATAATCGGGACTGTGGGCGGCGACGGGATAGGTCCCGCGATAACCGCGCAGTCAAGCCGGGTGCTGGAGTTTTTATTGGCAAAGGAAATCTCCGCAGGCAAGGTCTCCATCCGCGCTATTGACGGCCTGACGATCGAAAACCGCGTTAAAGCGGGCTCGGCGATTCCGGACGACGTGCTGGCCGAGCTTAAAAAATGCCACGTCATCCTGAAAGGCCCCACGACCACTCCGCAGGCCGGCGGCCCCTGGGCGAACGTCGAAAGCGCCAACGTGGCAATGCGGAAAGAGCTTGACCTTTTCGCGAACGTGCGCCCCGTGCGCGTGCCCGAGCTTGGCATCGACTGGACGTTTTTCAGGGAAAACACCGAAGGCGCTTACGTTCTGGGCAGCAGCGGGATTGAGGTTGACGGCGACCTAGCCATAGATTTCACCGTTGCCACCACTCAGGGCACGGAAAGGATAGTGAGGGCGGCGTTCGATTACGCCGAAAAGAACGGCAGAACCCGAGTGACCGCCGTGACAAAAGCCAACGTCATCAAGACAACCGACGGCAAATTCCTGAAAATCTGCAAGGAAATCGCGAAAGAATATCCGGGGATCGAGTTTGACGACTGGTATATCGACATAATGACCGCCAAGCTGATTGACGAGAAGCGGCGCAAAGATTTTCAGGTCATGGTACTCCCCAACCTCTATGGCGACATCCTCACCGACGAGGCCGCGGAGTTCCAAGGCGGCGTGGGCACGGCGGGAAGCGCCAACATCGGCAGGCAGTACGCCATGTTTGAGGCCATACACGGCTCCGCGCCGCGAATGGTGGAGGAGGGGCGCGAAATTTACGCCGACCCTTCGAGTATGCTGCGCGCCGCGCAAATGCTGCTCGCCCATATCGGATACGCCGATGAGGCCGGCAAGCTGCAAAAAGCTATGGACATCTGCGCGATAACCGAAAAGAAGGTAAGGCTCACCGGCCGAAGCGACGGAGCTACCAACAAAGAGTTCAGCGATTATGTCATGGAGGTCGTCGCCGGAGTTTGAAAGTACCGCGCGTTGCGTGAGCTACCGTGCTTTGTCAGGTCGCCGTTCTCCGTCATTCTGCGAAGCATTACGCCAGCCGCCGTCTGCGACGCGCCGAGGAGCTGTTCTGTCTGCTTGCGGGTTATTGAGCCGTGTTCGCGCACAAACTTCAAGACGTTTTCTTGCGGCGTCGGCGCTGTTCCCGAAAAATCATTTGCTGCGGAAGTGTTCAAATTAGGCAGTATCATTTTGAACACGTTAGGCGTCACCTCAATCCTCGGCCGCGCGGATGAGGATTTATACGTTTCAAATATTTTCAAGATGCCTGTGCCGTAGGACTCGATAAGCCGCAGCCGGTAAAACACCGCCGAGAGAGCGGTATTGCGGCACGCTGAATAGCCGCTCATTATGTCGTCGAGCTCTATGCCGCTGACCAGCCCGCCGGGCGAGATGAATTCGACGCGATCGGAGAATATCTTTATCAATATACTCCCGCTTGTTGCGTATTCGCGGTGGACTACGGCATTTAAGAGCGTCTCGCGCAACGCGGTTTCGGGATAATCGCGTTTGTCGATTCGCAGGAGCTTATCAAAAGTAGCCTTGGTTTTGTTGTTCAAGTCGAGAAAATCGTAGACCTCGTTAATCTGTTTGAACAAAGACCCTCCGAACTCACGGCGATCTTTGAAAACCTGCTGCGTCGTGTCCTGGAATACCGCCGCCTTAATTGTGTGAACGCACTGCTCCGACAATAGTAACGCGAGGTGGGTATAGATTTTGCCGGTACTCGTCATCCCGAGCGCCGCCATTTGCGAATCCCCGAACGCAACATTTCGCTTTGAAAATTCGGCTTCCGCTGACGTAAACGTCAGGTCTTGCTCAGTTGAGCGCAGTTTTTCATAGCTGTCGCCGTCGGTTTCACGAATCATCCTGCGAATCGCGGTTTGCGTCGCCGGAACCGACGCGGCGCCGTGACGGACATACACTCCCTCCGGGCGTATGCCTTTTCCCGTAAGATAATACGGACGTTCGACACCGCTTTGCACATCTATCCGAATTATGCGCTTATCTCCGATCCGGTCGATCTTGCTTTGCGCAAACAGGGTAATGTCAGGCTTTATTCCGTCGCGAAGCATATTGTTTACGTCAGCCAGGTCTTTATCAGCGTCAGCCAGGCCAACGACATCGCCGTTATCGGCAACGCCGACATATAACATACCGCCGCCGCCGTTAGCAAACGCAATGATTTCTTTTTTGATGTCGTCCACGACGACCGACTTCAATTCTACCGCTTCACTTTCTCTCAGGGCAGTTTCACTCATTTCATTTACCTCGCGATAGCGTTTCTAACTCTTTCTAACATTTTCTAACTCTTTCTAACATTTTCTAACTCTATTGTCAAATATTAAGTCAGAGAGCGTTCATGCCCTATTGAGAGAAGCCTCTATTGCTCCGGCGCGGTCTTACGGATTATACTATCATGGAGTGATGATGAAGGAGGTGTTGAGACTGCCTGCTAAACGATCATGTACGACGTTCAAAATAATAGGCAAGTCCATTCCCAGGCTGGACGGGATTCCGAAAGCCACGGGCGTCGCGGGTTACATAGACGATTACGATTTACCCGGACACTGGGTGGGAGGAATAGTGCGTTCCGGCGTTCCGCACGGGATACTCAGGGGGTTTGTGAAAGACCCTTCCTTTGATTGGAGCAAAGTCACATTTTTGACGGCATCCGACATACCCGGCGGGAACTTCATCCATATCGTGCGCGACGACTACCCGGCGCTTACGGAAAAATACGTGAAATACGCCACGGAAGCTCTGGCCCTGATAGCCGCCCCGGACGCGGAGACCCTCCGGGCCGCCTTGGACGCCGTCAAGCCCGAAATAGACCGCCTGCCCGCCGCCCTCACTTTGGACGAAGGGCTTGAGGCGAATGTAAAAGTCTGGGGCGAGGACAACATCCTCGACGAGTACCGGGTGGCGTGCGGAGATTTGGAAAAAGGCTTCGCCGAGTCCGACGTGGTAGTCGAGGGGACATACGAAACGGGCTTGCAGGAACAGATGTACCTGGAAACTCAGGGCGCCGCGGCGATCCCCCTCCCGGACGGCGGCATGGAGGTAATTCTCTCCCTCCAGTGCCCTTACTACGTACATAACGCGGTCGTCCAGGTACTGGGGCTGCCAAAGGATAAAGTGGTCGTCCGTCAGGCGGAGACCGGCGGAGGTTTCGGCGGCAAGGAGGACTATTCCTCCATGATGGGGGCGTGGGCGGCCCTTCTGGCCTGGAAGTCCGGCCACGCGGTCAAACTTGTTTATGACCGTAAGGAAGATTTGGAGACGACCCCAAAACGCCATCCTTCGAGAATACGTCAAAAAATGGGCTTCAGGAAAGACGGCGCTCTCGTGGCGATGGAAGCGGACTTGCTTTTGGACGGCGGGGCCTACACCACCCTGACCCGCGTGATTTTGCAGCGCGCCACCCTCCACGCAACCGGGGCGTACCGGGTTCCGAACGCCATGATACGCGGGCGGGCCATCGCCACCAACACTCCGCCGACCGGGGCCTTCAGGGGATTCGGAGCGCCCCAGGTTTTCTTCGCCGTTGAGCGTAACATGGACAAAGCCGCGAAAATACTCGGCATGGATCCCCTCGACCTGCGCCTCAGGAACGTCATACGCGACGGAGACCTCATGCCGCACAACCAGAGGCTGGAGGAAGGCGTCAGCGCCGAGGCTGTGCTGCTTCGCGCGGCGGAGTTGTCCGGCTACCGCGAAAAACGCGCCGCTTACTCCGCGCGGCAAGCTGACGGACTCACTCGCGGCGGACGCGCGCGCCGAGGCATAGGGCTTTCCGTGGTCATGCACGGCGGCGGGTTCACCGGCAGCGGCGAGGACAACATGGGGACGACGGTCAGGCTTGACTATAAGGACGGCCTGTTTCGTGTGCTTTGCAGCAGCGTGGACATGGGGCAGGGCTCGGCGACCGTGCTGCCCATGATAGCCGCCGAGGCGCTCGGTATTGAAGTAGAGTTCGTGCGCGCGTTACCGGCGGACACGGACGTGGTTCCGGACAGCGGGCCGACTGTGGCGTCCCGCACCACGATGTTCGTGGGGGCCGCGGTATATGATGCTTGCCGTAACATGACGGAGAAGCTGCAAAAGTACCTGTGTGAGGAAAACGGCGGGAAGTTGACGGTTTTGGACGCGGCTCGCGCTTTCGCTGCCAGGAACGGGGAAGGGAAATTATCCGCCGAAGGGATATACAAAGGGCCTAAGCCCGCAAGTCACGCAAACCCCTGGAATGACGAAAAATTTTCCGGCGACGCGTACAAAGGCTATTCGTGGCTCGCAACGGTGGTCGAGCTGGAGGCCGATACCGACACTTACGAGGCCGTCCCCGCGCATGTGACGGCAGTTGCCGAGATAGGACGCGTCATACACCCGACGCTGGCCGAGGGGCAGCTTGCCGGCGGTATTCTGCAAAGCCTTGGGTGGGCTCACATAGAGGACCTGTCAATTACGCCGGAAGGCCGTTACAGCACGTCGCGCATGAGTTCTTATCTTGTCCCGACCACGCTGGACACCCCCGGCTGGACGATTGAGATTATGGAAAACCCGTGCCCTGCCGGCGCTTTCGGTGCGAAAAGCCTTGGGGAACTGCCGTGCAACGGCGGCGCGCCGGCTTTTCTTTCCGCGCTCGACAACGCGCTTGGGGTTTTCGCCGAAAAAATCCCCGCGGGGGGCGAGTATTTGTTCGGGCTTCTGAATCCGAAGCTGCCGTGAAGGAACGGTGCGGCAAGTGCCTGTTCTGAACGCCTTTACGGTAGACTTGGAAGACTGGTTTTGCGTGGCGAACATGGGAGACTTTTTCCCGCCGTCAAGCTGGCTCGGGCAGGAACTCAGGATTGAGTGCCCGGTTGCGTATCTTCTCCGTCTCCTGAAAAAACATGGGGCGCGGGCTACGTTTTTTGTGCTGGGCTGGATAGCGGAGCGATGCCCGGAACTCGTGCTCGAAATCCATGACGCCGGCCACGAAATCGGTCTGCATGGCTATGAACACAAGCGCGTCACGTCGATGAGCCGGGAAATGTTCGAGGCCGATCTTTCCCGCGCGTTCGGCGCCGTGCTTGCGGCCGGGATTCCCCGCGAGGCGGTTGCGGGATACAGGGCGCCGTCGTTTTCCATAGTGGAGAAAACCGCGTGGGCGCTTGAGGCGCTGGCGTCTTTCGGCCTGAAATATGACTCGTCGGTAGTTCCTTTTTCCGGACACCCGGATTACGGCTGGAAGGGCGTACCGGCGGTAATTCACCGTCCGCTCCATGCGCCGGAAATTATAGAGGTTCCGATGACGCCCGGTTTCGGCGGAGGGTATTTTCGGCTTCTTCCTTACGCGGCGACGAAATGGATTGTGAAACGGGCCAACCAGCGCGGCAGGCCCGCGATTTTTTACGTCCCTCCGTGGGGACTTC
>WRKN01000093.1 GCA_009778055.1 Synergistaceae bacterium | reverse complement strand
ATCTGAAAAACAGCTCCGGCCCGTTCAATATTGAGATATTTGCCGGTTCGCCGACCGATAACAACGCAACTTTTTTCTACGATGGTGCAATGAGCGTGTTAAAGCAATATATCGACGACGGGAAATTGATTGTCGGAAGCGGTCAGGTTGAGAGGCTGGAAACCGCTATCGCGCACTGGAGTCGGAGCGGCGCCGAAGAACGCATGATGAACCTGCTGAACGGATATTACAGTGACGGCGAGGAACTTCATGCCATACTAAGCCCTAATGACGGCCTTGCCGCCGGGATCACCGAAGCGCTTAAAAAATTCGGCTACGCGGACCACGGAAAGCCTTTCCCGCTGCTGACAGGACAGGACAGCGAACTGGAAAACGTAAGGGCTATATTGAACGGCGAGCAGGCGATGACCGTATTCAAGGATACACGAACACTGGCAGACCGCACCTTCCGCATGATTGACGACATACTGCTGAATAGAACGCCCGAAACAAACGACTCCACCACGTACAACAACAACGTCAAATTCGTCCCGACGTTCATGTGCAGGCCGGTTTTAGTGACAATAGACAATTACAGTAGCGTATTGATCGACTCAGGCTATTACGATATCCTGGATTTACAGTAATTCGCGTCCCCCTGTATTACTCCGGCATTCAAATATCGTAATTTTCAGCGCCAATTTTGCCATATTCCTGGACTTGGCGTAAAAATTGTTTACGGTAGATCCACGCCGGAGTAATAGTATTTTCATTTTCCATATAAATCCAGAAATCATGCTGTGCTAAGTGTTTTATATCGTACATGCCGCTGCAAATGCCGAGGTTGAAGGTTCTGTTCACGATTCGGGTAGCAATTACATTGTTTTTTCAGCGCGCAGATCCCGCACACTTGTTTCATTTGTTTCATTGCGCCCGCCGCGTCTTCAGCAGTAATTGAAATCGGGAACTGCATCACCCTATTCCCTTGCGGCTCTGTTCGGACAGCAAAGTTAGCGCATGTATAACTTCTCAAAAAATCATTTTCTAAAATATGTCTCATGGGATTGATCACTCCGCCTTCTTGAAATTTTTTTACACCCTGGAGTTGATACCAGCGAAACGGTTGTAAACACTGTTTCCAGACATTGATCGTTTACCGAAAAGGAAGTTTAAACTATAAGGCAGGTTTATAGTCAAGCATGAAAAAGTATGTATGTATGAGCCAGGAAAATTCTTTGATTGACGAGCATTTAGTACAAGTTTACCGTAGTCACCATTTGGGTAGTGGAGTAAATATGCGTTCAGTAAAGAATTGCTCGGAGGAATAATCAATCCTGTGGGCAAGCTGCGACAGCTTGCGGTTCGGCTTGGTGTCGCGCTGGCGTTTTGAGTGACGTCAGTTCTGATATCGGTTCAATAGGAGGTAAATCACGCCCTTTCCTCCACGTCGATCTCAACCGCGTTCGATTGTTGATCCACAAGCTCCCGATAGAGTCCCCCCGCCGCCAGCATTTGCTTATGGGTTCCCCGCTGCGCGATTTTTCCGTTCTCCATGACGATTATCTCGTCGCAGTCGCGGAAGGCGGACAATCTATGAGCCACCATGAGGCACGCGCATCCCCTGCGCCTTATGTTGGTTATGATGGCTTCCTCCGTGATGGGGTCGAGGGCGCTGGTGGCCTCGTCGAAAATCAGGATTGACGGGTTGCAGGCAAGCGCCCTGGCTATTTCGAGCCTTTGTCTCTGGCCTCCGCTGAAATTGGCGCCGCCTTCCCTGGTTTTGTGGTCATAGCCGCCCTCAAGCCTCGTTATGTCGTCGTGTATCGCCGCGTCCTTCGCCGCCGCCACAATGTCGGTTCGGGGTATGGACGAACTGAAAAGCGACAGGTTATCCTTTACGGTTCCTGAAAACAGGAATATTTCCTGATCCACGGCCGCTATCGAGTTTACGATCACGTCGTTCGGTATCTCCGTCCGCTCCATGCCGTCGAACAGTATCTTTCCCCTCCACTCCCTCTGGAGACCGCTTACAATCCGCGCCGCCGTCGATTTGCCGCTTCCGCTGCTGCCTACCAGGGCAATCCACTTTCCGGGTTCGAGGGTAAGGTTGAAATTCTCGATGAGCGGCGCTTTCAGGGGGCTGTAACCGAACGCCACGTCCCGCATTTCCACCAGGCCGCTCAGTTTTCTCCTTTTGATCGGAGCCGGAGGCTGGGCCGGGTAAAATACCGGGTCGATATCGTAGCGCAAAACGTCGTTCAGGCGCTGCATCTGCATTTCGGTCTGCCGCAGCGAACTTCCGAGGTTCATGAGCTTCCCCAGGGGGGCTTGAAAACTGTCCATGAGACCGCGAAAAGCCATGAAAATACCCGCGCTCATCACGCCGTCCATGATCTGGAAGCCGCCTATGATCATGATGAGAGCCGTGTTGACCGCGTTCAGAAGCGCCGGGCCGATGACGACCACCTGGGATACCAGCCCCATCTCCAGACACCCCTGGGTGAATTGCGCGTTATGCCCGGCCCATTTTGAAAAAAAATCGGCCTCGTTGCCGTTTGCCTTGAGGGTTTCGATGAGCTGAATACCGCCGACGGCTGTTCCCATTGTCTTGCCCGCGTTTTGCTGCACTTTCATGGATACTTCCAGCAGGCGCGTTCTCATCAGATACATGAGGGCGAGGTTCATCAGGCTGATCGTCGCTCCTATCACCGTTAGCCGCACGCTGTACTGGAACAGGAGAAGAAGGTAAAAAACCGCCACCATGAGGTCGAGGAGCGCCGTGGCGGCCTCGCCGGTGAGGACGTTCGCAACCTGTTCGTTGAATCCGACGCGCGTGGAGATTTCTCCGCTGTAGCGCTGCTGAAAAAACGTGACGGGCAGGCGTATGATGTGCATGAAAAAGGAGCTTGAATCCGCTATGGTCAGTTTTGTCTGCCATTTGGCAAGACACCATGCTCTCAGGAAATTGAGCAGCACGTCCAGGCAACAGACCGTCCCCATTGCCAGAAGGAGGTTAAACAGCCAGTTACGGTGAGTCATGGTCAGGATTTCGTCTATGAAAATCTGGGTGAAAACGGGCTGGGCCAACCCGGGGACTATCATCAAAAGCCCGACGCCTAAAATTAAAAGGAGGGCGGATTTCTCGGTCATAAGCCTGCGCGCGACATCGGCGGCAACGCTGTATTTTTTGCCTCCCTTTTGAAAATCCCTGCCAGGCTTCAGGCTTAACGTGACCCCGGTGAAAGAACCTCTGAACTCGTCCATCGGCACTTTCCTGTGGCCGGAAGCCGGGTCGTTGAGGTAGGCATATCCGCCCTTTATTCCTTCCAGCACCAGAAAATGGTTGAAATTCCAGTGAATGATGAGGGGCATACCCCGTTCCGCCAAATTTTCGGGCTTGCACCGGAAGCCGCGCGCTTCCATGTTGTAGTGACGCGCCGCCTCGGCAATGGAACGCGCATTACTGCCATCGCGGTTTACACCGCACTGCAGCCTGATCTCCTCCAACGGGCGGAACAACCCATAATAAGACAGTATAATACCCAGAGACGCGGCGCCGCACTCGACAGCCTCCATTTGGAGGAATACGGGCGTTTTCTTTACGGAACTCCCGAACACGTCAAACATCCCTGAGCCAAACAGAGCGCATACCCCATTTCCAAGAAAAAAGCATCATGGGGATGTTAACAGGTTGGTGAATAAAATAAGGTATCCAAGCGTTACCTATTATTTCTGAGGTCAGTACACGCGCCTTGGGTCGCTATCGTAAACTTTTTCACCCCAGCCAGTGTACGCGGTATTTCTTTAGAAATCCGACGGGATGGTAGGACTCCTTGGCACGGCGTATGCCCGGAATACCCATGTCCTGTTCGCGGTTCACCGTTTCAAACCCGGGCGTGTTGGCTAAAAATATCTGGTTGATGGCCTGATATACTCCTTTGTAAGTATCCAACCCTTTTTCAAAGTGGATGACCACGACGCCGTTTCCAAGGTCCTCCGCCACGGTATAGGCTATCGTCTTGCCGGCCACGGAAAGCGCCCCCCCCAGAATACCCGGCAGGCTTTCCCATTGGTCCAGCACGCGGGCTATCGCCGTGTTCTCGGCAATGAGCCCCGGCGATTCCTTGCAGCCGCGCCATTTGCACCACTCCTGCTGCATCTCCCTGATGCCCCCTATGCTTTGGAAGCAAATAGGCGCGTAGGCATAATCGTAAAGTTTAACGAACAGGTTCACCCGATTTTTTTTCTTGTGCATTTTGTTGCCGGAAAGCGAGGCCATAGCCTCGTAACTGTAGAGATATTCCCATTCGGAACGTTGATCCTCCAAGCGGACGCGTTCCCCCAGCCTTTCCGCCCATATGCCGGCGAGCGCTTGGGGCGTACGCTCGAACACCGTACCGGGCGCGAAAAACTTCCCCATAAGCTCAGGCCAGTCGGAGCGATTCCAGTCGCCCAGCGGCGCCCAATATACAGGCTCCCCCTCCGAGTTCAAACGCAGCCAGCACAGCCCGTCGTTGAACGCCCATTCGTAATGCCGTTCCTCCGACCATCCCCATATGTTTATGAAGGAATAATCCGAGGGTTTCTCAGCGCAAAGCCCGAAAAGCGCCGAATATTCTTCCATATGCTCCATTGAAAGAGGAGCAAAATTCAGTTTTCCGCGCATCCCTTTTTGGTACACTCGTACACAAAGGCCGGAGGCACGTTGCACAGAACAAACGACGTTGTGACGCTTTCAAATCGTTTCTCGAAGTAATTCCGCATGTGCTTTGAGTATTGGTAGGCGATCAGTTTGCCTCCCGGCTTGAGGCATTTATCGACGGCGTCGAGAATCAAGGCCGTGGCCCGCGGGGGCAGGACGGCAAACGGCAGGCTGGATACGACGTAATCCAACTGGCTGACCCCATGACGGCCGATTATCCGCTGGAGTTCCGTCGCGTCGCCGTAGACGGCCAGATTCGGGTGTTCGGTTTCTATAATGGACTTAAGAGCGGGGTCTATCTCGAACACGAACAATTTTCCGTCCGGTTTCAGTTTGCTGGTGATGGCTCTTGTAAATACGCCTGTTCCAGCGCCAAGCTCGGCGACGCAACAGGCGTCGGCCCATTCTATTTTGCTCATCATCGCTTTTGTCAGGAACGGGGAACTGGGGACAACGCTACCCACCTGGCGCGGCTGCCTCACAAAGCGCTTCAAAAAAACGGCGCTCTCCGCCAGTTTTTTGCTCTGGTTACGAACGAACACGCGCCCAGCCTTTTTATACAGGCGCAGCCCGGCCAAACGCCGGTTATTGAGTTTTTTTATCTTTTTTATCAGCTTTACGTAATAAACATTCACATGAAAACCTCCATGAAAAGGAGCCTGTAATTTTTTAATTATACTTTAATCGCTCTTTATATCAAACGTTACCCAAATGAACGCTCTTTAATTTTCGTCTTGCCGACGCCTGGAAACCGCGCATCAGGCCGATGTCCGTAGGCGGCGCGGGGCAGCGGTGCGCGGGGAAATAGCGGGAGATATGGAGCGGTATGTCCGGGGATATGGACGCTATCCAGTCAGTCATGCGCTCGAAGTCCTCCGGGGAGTCGCTTATGCCGGGCACTATCAGGTTTGTAAGCTCTACGTGAACTCCGGCGCGCGTCATAGACTCGACGTTTTCGCGGACGGTGTCGAGCGAGCCGCCCATATCGGCGTACTTTCCGGAATCGAACGTCTTCACGTCCACGTTGGCTGCGTCAATCCATGGCAGGAGGTCGTTCAAAGCCTCCCGGGAAAACATTCCGTTCGTGACGATGACGGACGCTATACCGTCATTTTTCAAAAGCGGCGCGGCCTCCAGAATGTATTCGGCCTGCAAGGCGGGTTCGTTGTATGTATAGGCCACAGCCGGCAACCCAAAGCTCTGAACGTGCCGGACAAGTTCCTCCGGCGGTATCTCGGTCAGAGGCGTTTTCATGTTGGCGGGCTGCGCTATAGCGTGGTTTTGGCAAAAGGGACAGCGCATGTTACACCCAAGGCTGCCTAGCGAAAAAATACTCGACCCCGCCCGCCAGTGGTAGAGGGGTTTCTTTTCTATAGGATCCACGGCGCAGGAGCTGAACCGCCCCAGATAAGGAGAGGCAAAAAACCCGCCGTTCCAGCCACGCGCGCCGCAGTACCCAGTCCCGCCCTCCGGAACGAGGCATCCATGAAAACACAGCCGGCACTTCGCCGCGCCACCCTCCATGGCGTACCAACGCGCGTTCATGCTTGTTACGCCGCCTTCCAAGCCTATTCTTATTTTCCTTAGGTATGATATTATATATCTTAAAGAAGCCGGGGGCGGCGTTTGTCCCCGGCTGTTTGTTGACTCCCGCTAGCGGAGGTTGTCCACGCGGATGCGCCCCGTGATGGTGTAAACCTTGCCGTCCCACTTGTCGTCGAGCAGTTGGACGCCACGAATAATGCCGTTGACCTCCGAGCGCATCCGGCTCTCGGCCATGAAGCCGCGGTCTGTATGAACTCCGCTCATTGATGCCAGAAGGTTGCGCTGCATGTCTAAAATGGCCCCCCGCCGCGCCAGGGCCTTGGCTTGCGCTCCCGCCGCGTTGTGCGGCGCGATTCCCGTTCCGGTAGCCTCGATATAAGGCCCCCCGTCGGCGGCGGGCGCCGGTACTCCCCTTTCGGCCGTTGAGACGCTTACATAAAACGCGCAAAGCGTACAAAAAAATACCAGAACCGCAAGCGGCAAACCTATGCGCTTCATTTTCGTTATGCCTTTACCTCAGCCTCGCGGCGGCGTCCAAAGCCGGTTTGTAATTCGGGTTGATTGCCAGGGCCTTGTCGTACCACGCCAGGGCGTCGTCCTGCTTTTTTTGCTTCCGCGCCACCTCTCCCGCCTGGTATGCCGCCAGGTAGTCGCCGCCGTAGGAATTCGTCAATTCGACGTAGGCGTCGTAGCCTTGCTGGACTTCCTGGGCGCGCCGGGAATTGCTGAGTTTTTGCGCGTTAAGGTGTGCCACCCGCCGGATATTTTTATCGCCGGTACTCAGCGCATAGGTAGCGACCACCTTCGCGGGGTCGGTCGATTCGTTCTCAAAGGATTGCCCGGCGGGAGCGGCGGCACGCGCGGGAGTGGGAACCGGAACGGGCGCGGGAGGTACGTTTGCAGAAATTTCATCTGAAGAAAATTCATCGGAAGGCTGGAGGGACATGGCAGGCACGGGTTCCGCGCCTCCCGAAGCGCCGCCGAAAAGCATATCCGCGGTTTCATCGTAAGCTCTGCGCCTGGGGCGCTCGGCGACAAAACGTTTTTGCTTGGCAAGCTCCTGGGATTCCCTCGATGAAATAGGCTCTATTTTGTCCCCTCGCTGGACTAAATCGGCTTTGCCCCCGCTTGGAACAACTTCGGCGGTGCTGAACCCGCCCGACACAGTCTGTACCCTCACGACGGCAATGGAGTGTTTCTCTCTGCCCAGGGAAGTTCCGTCGATGTCGAGAATCTCCCTCCCGTCGGAGTAAATCAGATAGAGGTCGCCCTTTTGAGCGCCTGACGTCGAGCCTACGTTGATGTTAACGGATCTGCCGCTGGTGGAAATAACCTGCGAAAACTCCCCCGCCAGTTCTTCCCGTATTCTGTGCCCCAGGCGGGTGGCGGCGTCGGTTACAGCCAGCGCCTTTATATCGCTCAAATCGGCCTCCGCCCAGGTCAGTCCCTGAAAAGAGACTGCCTGTGACTGCCGGGCGGAAGTGCCTTTTTGAACCAGAGATAAGATAATCTCGGAGGTGGTCACGTCCACAATCCTCACGTCAATTGTAGCCTCAGCTACCCTGTTCCCCTGTACAAAACCTCCAAATCCTCCCCCGGATACAGCTTCATTGAGCCCGGTCACCGAACCCATCAGCATATACTGCACCCCCGCGAGGCGTCCGACTTCAACCGCCATGCCCATGTCGACCAGCCCGGACATGTTGAGGCTGTGTTCCCTGCCGATCATATCAAGGCGCTCGCGCTCGATAAGCGCGATTGATCTCGAGTTGGACATGGTGCGGGTGAAAATATCCGTGATGATCTCGGCCTGACGATCCGACACGCCGTCGGCCTTGCTGGTGAAGCGCATCACCCCGAGGCGGACGATGTCGCTCGCAGCCTCCCCGACGCCGGCAATCAACAGGCACAACAGCAACGCGAAAATAACTCCCCTAAGTTTCATTACATTTCCTCCTTACCTGAATTAAATCGGGATTATTCCCAATATTGTCCTTTTAAGCTTGAAATGTGCCTTATCACCGCCTCGCGTGCCGCGGCGGCAAGGATTCCTCCATAAGACCCGGAGGCAAAACCGCCGTACTTCGTGACCAGGCCGCCTACTTCCTGTTTTGCCGTTCCTGATTCGGCGGCGGCGTACACTACCCTGCCCGTTTCGCTGTGGATCACGCGAATGTCGAGCGTGACAAGGGCCGTTCTGGAGGCCAGCCCTCCCCCGCCGATGCCCGGAATAGGCAGAAATCCGCCTCCCGCGTTATACCGATACTGCGTCACCGCCCCGGTCATCATGTATTGCGCGCCTTGTACCCTGCCCATCTGCGGCGCGGTCGAGGGGTCCATCAGCCCCGACTGCCCCAGGCTGATTTCGTCGGCTATGTAGTCGAACCTTTCCCGCTCCAGCAAATTGAAGAGACCGGAGTTATACAGTTCCGTCGTCATCATGTCGGTTATGGCCTGCGCGGGCGCGTTAAGGGAACCGGAGTCGGTCTTGTTGTCGAAAGTCCTGACCGCGAGGCGGGGCTTGCCCTCGGACGAAAAAGCCCCAAAAACACACACCAGCAACACGAAAGCGCAGTAAACGAAAATTTTTCCAGCGTTTTTTAAGTTTCTCATCAGTAATCCCCCTATTGCGTCATTCGCTCTACGGCCAGCAGGGCCGCCGCTTCGATGGCCTTCTGCGCGGCTTCGTCCGGGGTGTACCCCACCTGCTTTCCCTGTACCGTGTCGGAGTAAACGATACGTCCGCCGGACGTCACCGCCATAACCGCCGCTGAGGCCGTTCCTGTCAGAAGCTGAAATTCGTTGAACATCGGTATTCCGGCCTGAGCGTTGATGGTGATCGTAGTACCCACGCCATATTGAGAGCTTATTTTGAGAAAAGCGTCCATGTCTCCGTTAAGCGCCGCCATTGCCAGCCTGCTTTCCCTTATGGCCGCCAGCCTTTTTTGATCGACCACATTGTAGCCTTTGGCGACCAGGCGCTGAGAAACCAAAGCGGCCACAGTGGCGTTGTGGTGTGGCGACACCCCGTTGACCAGCACTGCAATAGTTCCTCTCTTG
>WRKN01000092.1 GCA_009778055.1 Synergistaceae bacterium | reverse complement strand
TTGCTCATCCATAATACGCAGCGCTGTGTCGGCGAAACCGAGAAAGTCCGCGTTGACGTCCGCGTACCTGAGCCCGGCTGCGGACAAAATAGCGCTCACAGTGTCGATGGTGCCGGAGTCCATGGCACCCACGGAAACACGCCTGCCCCGAAGGTCGGAAAGGGTGTTTACCCCGTTGCCCTGGACTGTGACGCACTGCACCTGTTCAGGGTAGAGCGACGCTATCATGGCGAGGTTCCCCACCGGTTCCCTGAAAGGCCTTTCCCCATTGACCGCGCGGAAGGCCACGTCGTTCTGAACAAGCGCCAGCGCGGCCTCGTGGACGGCAATCATGTTAATGTTCGCTGCGGAGGCGTCGCTTATCACCGCCGTAACCTCCAAGTCCGTCAGATGGTCCGTGAGCACTTTCGCAAGGCCTTTGCCCAAAGGGTAATAAACCCCCGCCTCTCCGCCTGTCGCTATGGTCAGGTACGTTTTGGCCTCCGATGCCCGCGCGGACGCCCACCCGATAAGCACGGCGCACAACAGCGCAGACGCCTTTCTCACAATCAATCTCTCCTTTTTATAAAGCAATAGGCGCCCAAGCTTATCACATGCCGGTCGCGCTTGTACAGACAGAGCCGGAGGTTACCATGATCATTTCAGTTTGATATTACGTGAAACGGGTTGTTGTTTAAATCATTGAGATTGCCCGCTTCATCGGGTTTGTTTACAATAAGAACACGTTTTACTAATAAACGTCACGGAGGCTGATCATAATGGCAAAAAAGAAAATAACGCTGAACGGGCTCTCTCTCTCCCTTGACGACGTTGTAAAGGTCGCGCGGGAAGGGTATGAGGTGGAGCTGAGCGCCGAGGCCGCCAGGGCCGTGGGAGAAGCGTCCTCCCTCGTGGAGAAATGGGCCTCGTCCGACGACGTAGTTTACGGCATCACCACCGGATTCGGAGATCTGGCCTCCGTGAAGATATCGCCGAAAGACCGCCGGACGCTTCAGGAAAATTTGCTGCGCAGCCACGCTTGCGGCGTGGGAACCCCCTATCCGGCGGACGTCACCCGGGCAATCATGCTTCTGCGTATCAATACGCTCAGCAGGGGCCACTCCGGTATCAGCCTCTCCACGCTTAACGCCCTCATCGACATGCTCAACGCGCGTATCCACCCCCTGATTCCCAGCCAGGGTTCCGTCGGAGCCTCCGGCGACCTCTGCCCTCTGTCGCATCTGGCCATAGCCCTCCTGGGCTGCGGGAAAGCGGAGTACAAGGGCAGGATAATTCCCGTCAGGAAGGCTTTAGCCAAAGCCGGGCTCAACACCGTGCTCCTGGGGGCCAAGGAAGGGCTTGCTCTGAACAACGGCACGGCGGTCATGAACGCGATAGGCGCTCTGGCCGTCGTTGACGCGGAAAGAATCGCGAAAACGGCGGATATCGCGGCCGCCATGTCCCTGGAGGCCATGCGCGGAGTGCCGTACGCCTACGACGCCCGCACTCACGCGCTTCGCGCCTTCAAAGGCCAGGGGGACGTCGCCGGAAACATCCGCCGCATAATAGAGGGCAGTGAAATCGTCGAACGATACAAAAAAGACCGCGTGCAGGACGCGTATTCCCTGCGCTGCGTCCCGCAGGTCCACGGCGCAAGCAGGGACGCGTTCTCCTACGTGAAATCCGTGATGGAAACCGAACTAAATTCCGTCACGGACAACCCTCTTATCTTTCCCGAAGATGAAGAAGCCCTCAGCGGCGGCAACTTTCACGGTCAACCACTGGCACTGGCCCTGGACTTCTTCGGCATAGCGGCGGCGGAGCTTGCCAGCATATCCGAACGGCGTCAGGCGCGCATGGTAGACGGCTCCCTTTCGGAACTGCCTCCGTTTCTAATCGAGGACTGCGGGCTTAACAGCGGGTTCATGATTCCGCATTACACCTCGGCGGCGCTGGTGTCCGAAAACAAGGTTCTCGCCCATCCCTCGTCGGTGGACTCCATTCCGACGTCGGCAAATCAGGAAGACCACGTTTCAATGGGGGGGTACTCCGCCAGAAAAGCGGCCATGATTTTGGAGAACACCCGCAAGGTTTTGGCGATAGAAATGCTGCTTTCCGCGCAGGCTCTCAACTTCAGCCTTCTGGGGCTAAAGCCGGGACGCGGAACTATGGCGGCCCACGAGTGCATCCGAGGGGCAATACCCTACATACGGAAGGATGAATATCTCCATCCCCTTATACAGCGCGCCGTTGAACTCGCGGAGAGAGGCAGCGTGGTTGACGCGGTGGAGGAAGCGATAGACAGCTTGGCGTAAATATGACAAAACTGGAAAGGAGAACCTGCTATGTTTGACGCCGCGGGGAAAACTTTGGAAATAAGGCTTGACTTTCCAAACGGGCTGCCGCCGGAGGCGGAATTCGAGCCCGGTATCAGGAGAGCCCCGAACCGGGGCCGGACGCTGACCAAAAAAGAAACCGTTCTGGCGCTTAAAAACGCGCTGCGATATATACCTGAAAAATTTCACAGGGAACTTGCGCCGGAGTTTCTCGCGGAATACGAAAAACACGGGCGCGTTTACGGCTACCGCTTCCGCCCGCAGGGCCGCCTCTTTGGCAGGCCGATTGACGAATACAAAGGTAAATGCGTGGAGGGGAAGGCGTTTCAGGTCATGATCGACAACAACCTGGACTTCGACGTGGCCCTCTACCCCTATGAACTCGTGACCTACGGCGAAACGGGGCAGGTGTGTCAGAATTGGATGCAGTATCTCCTGATTAAAAAATATCTGCAAATAATGACGCGGGATCAGACGCTTGTTCTTGAGTCGGGCCATCCGCTGGGGCTGTTCAAGTCCTCCCCGGCAGCGCCGCGCGTCATTCTTACAAACGGCATTATGATCGGCCTGTTCGATGACCAGGAGAATTTCGCCCGCGCCGCGGCCCTGGGCGTCGCCAACTACGGCCAGATGACGGCGGGCGGCTGGATGTACATAGGCCCGCAGGGAATAGTCCACGGCACGTACAACACCCTGCTCAACGCCGGCAGGAAAAAATTCGGCCTGCCACAGCGGCAGGATAGGGGGCTGGCTGGTCACATCTTCGTCACCTCCGGGCTCGGCGGCATGAGCGGCGCGCAGCCCAAGGCGGCCGACATCGCCGGGGCGGCGTCGATCACCGCGGACGTGGATATTTCCAGGGTGGAAACGCGCCTCTCTCAGGGATGGGTGAGCAAAAAAACCGCCGACCCGGCGGAGGCTTTCAAGTGGGCCGAGAAGGCGGCGGGCAAGGGCGACCCCCTCTCCATAGCCTTTCACGGCAACATCGTAGACCTCCTTCAATACGCCCTCGACAGCGACAAAAAAATAGAGCTTCTCTCGGATCAGACGTCGTGCCACGCCGCCTACGAAGGCGGTTATTGCCCCCAGGGCCTGACGTTCGAGGAACGCACGAAAATGTTGGGCGAAGACCCGGGCCGGTTCCGCAAGCTGGTGGACGAATCCCTCAAAAAACATTTCGGGCTGATAAAAGCGCTTGTGGCAAAGGGCACATATTTCTTCGACTACGGCAACTCGTTTATGAGGGCGGTGTTTGACGCCGGAGTGAAGGAAATAGCCAGGAACAGCGTCGATACTTACGAGGGGTTCATTTTCCCGTCCTACGTGGAGGATATAATGGGCCCGCTGCTGTTCGACTACGGCTACGGGCCGTTCCGCTGGGTCTGCCTGAGCCGCGACCCCGAGGACTTACGCAAAACCGACAAGGCCGCGATGGACTGCATAGACCCGGACAGGCGTTTTCAGGATCACGACAACTGGGCATGGATACGCGACGCGGAGAAGAACAACCTTGTGGTCGGAACTCAGGCCCGTATTCTCTACCAGGACGAGGAAGGGCGCGTGCGTATAGCCCTGAAATTCAACGAGATGGTGAGGAACGGGGAGGTCGGCCCCGTGATGCTGGGGCGGGATCACCACGACGTGTCGGGCGCGGACTCGCCGTACCGCGAGACGGCGAACGTCACGGACGGCAGCAATGTGATGGCGGAGATGGCAGTCCAGTGTTTCGCGGGCAACTGCGCGAGGGGAATGAGCCTGGTCGCGCTCCACAACGGCGGCGGAGTCGGAACCGGCAAGTCAATCAACGGCGGTTTCGGCCTCGTCCTCGACGGAAGCCGGAGAGTGGACGAAATCATCACTTCCTCAATGAGCTGGGACGTCATGGGAGGGGTGGCGCGGCGCGCGTGGGGCAGAAACGAACACGCAATCGAAACCGCGGAAGAATTCAACAAAAAACGCGCCGACGGACACATCACCCTGCCCTTCATCGCCGACGAGGAGTATCTGGAAAAATTGCTGTAACACATGGATAAAGCCCTCCCCGGAGGGGGGAGGGCGCGCCGGCAAATGCCGCAATTTTGCGGTTAAGCCATTTGTCCTGCTTTGTCGGACGGTTTGCTGTATATCCATCGCTTCCCTTTTTTGCGGGCAACAAGCAACCCTTGCTCCGTCATACGCTGCAACAGCTTATATGCTCCGCTTACGGTTATTCCGAGAATATCCGCGGCGTCTTCCTTGCTGAAATTTGCATCAGTAAATGCCTCCAGTAATCGTTGTTCGTTAGTAACACTGCCGTTTCTGCCATTCCCCGCCCCGCGCCCGATATAGTAATTCATATTGGGAATACGAATAAGGAATCCGCCGTCTACAACAGGTATTTCCGGTTGCGTGATACTGTTCTTATATGCGCTGTAAATACGGGGTATACCCGTGCCAAACGCCTCTATGATGTTTAGACGGTAGAAAATATGCGCCAATTTTTCGTTCCTTGTAACCGATACGCCCGCCAGCATCAAATCATGGGTAACGCCGGGCATCACGCCGCCTAGAGACATAAATTCAATACGGTCGTCAAACATACTGACAAGAACACTGCTTTCGATGTAATAGTCCCTGTGAATAAGAGCGTTCACATAGGCTTCCCGAATCGCGATATCAGGGTAATCAGGATGGTCTACTCTGTACACGCCTTCAAAGGTGCTGCGTATTCGATTGAAAACGTGGAGATAGGCACAAACATCTTCTATTTGTTGGAAGAGGGAACCGCTAAATTCCTTGCGGTCTTTGAACCTCTCCTTGTTCAGTCCCTCGAAAAGCGCCGCCTTGGTAGTATAGGGACATTGGTCGGAAAGGATAAGAGCAAGATTGGTGTAGCGCCCGTCAGGACGAATCAACCCAAGAGACTGCTTTTGCTCCCTGCCGAATTTAATTTCTTTTTGAGAGAAAACCTTGTCCGCGCACTCGAACGTAAGATTCTGCTCAATGGATAATTCGGCTATAAACTGTCCTGTGCCGTTGTTTTTAATCATTGTAAAGCGTTCCGCGTTCCGCCTTCCGTATTCAAGAACACGAGCATTGTATTTTTTGTTTTCTGATTGTATTCTCGTTTGTACTCAACGGTTTGATTTTCGATTATAAACAGCCTTCTCTCGCAGGATTACTTTCATTATATCACCCTTTTCTCCCGTTATTCACTACCATATGGGAGAAAAGGGAGAGTATGGAAACGGCAAGTCGAGGGCATAGCAACCGCCCAAAAGCGTGGGATTCGCTTCGGACGTACTATCAAAAAGTCCCCCGAAAATTTCGCCTCATGATAAAACTATGGAAGCGCGGAAAATTTCCGACTCAAATAGGCTCAAAAGAAGCTACGTTCTACAGGCGTTTAAGGGCGCGGCGGCTGATGAAAGGCAAATTAGAAACTATCAAAAAGTAAACATTTTGATAGTCCTTTGAATTTCAGAAGAATAGCATACATATCTATCAACTTCAAGCCCCTTTCCCAAAAAATAATTTTTGTAAAGATGAAATTATCGTAGTCATACAACAGTCGTTTTTTGTAAATTGAGCAGAAAATCATGCGCAAAATATCGAAAATTCCAAGAACATGTCTCGATAACCTTCCCCTTAACGTATCTGAGGGCTACTATCAAAAGGTTTACCTTTTGATAGTAAGGGGGAGAGCGTCGGCAAAGCGGCGATAGCCGTAAGAAAGCGTCAGAGACTCTACCTTTTTGCGTTCATGTCAAGCAGGGCGGCAACTTGCTAACTTACCATTGGCATACATAATTGAGGAGGTACTGGGATGAACTCACGGAAGGGTTACGCGGCGGTGTTGTTGGCATTGTTTTTGACGGGAATTTTTTCGCTGCTCGGTATTCCGCCGGCTGGGGCCGTGCCCGTCAATCCAGGGGTTTATACTCATGTGCAGAAAGATGGGACGACCATCTTCTACCAACCCCACGGCGACGAATTTTTGAGCTACATTACGGACTCGAACGGAGATTGGGTCGCCTTTGACTTTGAGAAAGACGGGGATATTTATCTGGCCCGTTGGCCGGAGCCGGATGAAGATGAATTGGATTTCTCAACCACGACGCCGATGGATGAAAAGCCGACCGCCGCTTTGAACCCGGGTGGCTCGGGTGTCCCGGTGCTGGATATCATGCAGCCCCCGAAGTATCCTGTACCGGAGCACATTCTGGACCGCGCCCGGCGCGCGCGCGAAGAACGCGACAGAATGTGGAGGGAGCAGTTCGCGACACCCGACGTAGGGCCGATGTTGAGGCAGTTTGCGCCATTGCCGGGAACCCCCATAACGCGTAATGTGCTGATAATATACGTAACCTTCGTTGATAACACAGGGCTTCCGGCGCAGTCGGCGCGCCCCACCCCTCAATTTCTGCACAACAATCTGATGTTCGCCGACACGTTCGGAACCGTGGCGCATTATTTCAACAGCGTAACCAACGGCGCGGCGAGAGTTGTTCCTGCCGCTGTCAACAACTCGGCAACGCCGGGGATAATATTTGTCGAGCTTCCGGGCCAGCATCTGAATTGGGGAAGGGCGGCTGTTAACGATCCACGATATAATCTTGTTAAACCGGCATTGCAACAGGCCTCCAGTACCTCTAACCCAGGCGGCTACGTCAATTTTGCCAATTTCGACGCGAACGGCGACCGCAATATAACCGCAGATGAACTATCCATAGGGTTGATAGTGCATGGGTATGAAACATCCGCCGCTAGTGGTGTGATGAATTCGGCCTATCCGTCGATATGGGGACACGCTTGGGAATTCCCCCACTGGCCTTCCAATCCCCCTGTCACACCTCCACCCGCAAACGCCGGCAACGTTGCCTTCTTCAATGGCGTATACTTAATAAACTATTTTGCGCAGGGAGCTTTCCAGTATCCTTACAATGTGTCCCCGCCCCCCTCCCCGCCCCCGTTGCTTACAATGGGTGTTCTAGCCCACGAACTGGGTCATGCGGGCTATGGTTTTGTGGATGTTTACGATACACGCGTAAGCGGCGCAAACAAGGGTATAGGAAATTGGTCTCTTATGGCGGGCGGAAGCTGGGGAGCCAAATCCAACGCCGATCCCGCCGGTTCGACCCCCACGGGGTTGGATGCGTTCCATATGCAGCAGTTTCACTCTCCCATGCCGCAAACCGGCAGCAGTTACAACCTTTCCGGTATGAACGAGTACGCGAGGATCGGCAACACTGTCAGGCCCAATCAATACTTTCTGTTGCAGCCCCGAGGAAATACCGGATATGACCAGGGTTTGGGACGCTGGGGGACGTGGCCCTCCTCGGGTCAGGATAGAGGGATTTTGATCCTCCACGTGGACGATGCCCTAAGCGGCAGCAACGACAGCAGCTTAGGACACCTCCGCGTAAGCGTCAAGGAGGCGCACGGCGGAACGCAGCATTTTCTATCTGAAAGTGGGGAAACCGGCGCCAATGACCTTTACAACATATTGACGACTTCGGCTAGATACGTTTTTGACGACCAGAGCGACCCGACTTCGCTGTTGTTTAACGCTAACAACTCACTCCATCCGCCGGCCGTGCAATCCAACATAACGCCGCTGGTGGATTTTACCGCAAATATTGACTCGTCCTCCAGCAGCCGCGACACATATACAGTGACAGGCAGCTTCATCCCGTATGTGCCGGTGACAGGTATCACCGGCGTTCCCACAACAGCCTCGGCCGGAACGCCTCTCACCCTTACGGGCACGGTAAACCCATCAAACGCAACAAACCAGACCATTGCATGGAGCGTTGTGAACGCTGGCACGACCGGGGCGACTATAAGCGGCGCCACCTTCAACGCCACGGCGGCGGGTACGGCTATGGTTATGGCTACGATTACAAGAGGCTCAACACCGAGAACCGATTACACGCAGAACTTTAACATCACGGTGTCCGCTGCCGGTGTCCCGGTCATAACGATAAATACCCACCCCGCGAACACCGCCGTCACGCAGGGCAGCATATCAGGCAGTTTGTCCGTGTCGGCGAGCGTGACGCAGGGCGCGACGCTCAGTTATCAGTGGTACAGCAACACATCGAACAGCTTTATGGGCGGTACGCCAATCTCCGGCGCGACGGGCGCGAGCTTCGCGATACCCACGACACTCACGGTTGGAACATATTACTACTTCTGCGAGGCGAGGGCCTCGGGCGGGGCCGTTCCTGTACGTTCCAACGTTGCGACGGTGACGGTGAGCGCGTCCGGCGTCCCAGTAATTACAATAACTACCCATCCTGCTAACACCAACGTCACGCAGGGCAGCATAACCGGCAGCTTGTCCGTGTCGGCGAGTGTTACGCAGGGCGCGACGCTCAGTTATCAGTGGTACAGCAACACATCGAACACCAGTACGGGCGGTACGTCAATCTCCGGCGCGACGGGCGCGAGCTTCACTATACCCACTACGCTCACGGTTGGAACCTATTACTACTTCTGCGAGGTGAGCGCCACGGGCGGGGCCGTTCCTGTACGTTCCAACGTGGCGGCGGTGACGGTGACCACCGGGTTTGTGCCGGTGACAAATATCACCGGCGTCCCGACCACGGCCACGGTAAACACGCCTTTGTCTCTCCCCGGCGCAGGCAATGTCGTACCGGCCAGCGCCACCAATAAAACCATAGTATGGAGCGTGTTTGGGGGGAGAAACGCGACCATCACCGGCAACACCATGACCGCCACGGCGGCGGGTAAGGTGACGGTAATGGCTACGATCAAGAATGGCTTGGCGGCGCCTGCTTCTACAGCGACAACCGATTATATAGACACCTTCGACATCGTGGTGAGCGCGTCGTCTCCCGCCCCAATCGCTGATCCGAACGACAATATCATTATAGGAGAAAACCTCGAAAACACGACAGGCGCGGGTTGGGAGTGGTCTGAGGCGGATAAGACGCTGACCTTGACCGGCGGCGGCGGAAGCATGAACGCGATAGGCATCACCGCGGCGGACGACGTCAATGTCGTTGTCAAAGGCGGCGCGCAGGCGGATTCTATAGCTAAAACCAGCTCCGGCAGCCTGATTATAACGGTCGAGTCAGGGACT
>WRKN01000091.1 GCA_009778055.1 Synergistaceae bacterium | reverse complement strand
GGACGTCTGCGGCTCAAATATTATTCGCGCCTGGGGCAGCACTACTCCGCGTCCCCGTTGCGCGCGCGCTCCAGGACGTCGAACGCGCTTTCTTCGTCCATCAGTATGTCGCGCGGTTTGGACGAGTTGGAGGTCTGCGGGCCTACTATGCCAAGCTGCTCCAAACCCGAGATAAGCCGTCCCGCCCGCGGATAACCTACGTTCAGATAGCGCTGCAGGCCGCTGGCGGAGGCTATCCCGGTGTCCATCACGACCTTGACGGCCTCGGTCAGCTTGGGGTCGTCCACTATACTGCTCCCGGAACGCTCTCCGTTCGATGACCCGCCGCCCGCGTAATCTTCAAATTCGATGTAGTCCGGCTCTCCGAACACGTTTTTAGCGTACTCCACAAATTCCAGCGTACGTTCTTCCGTTATGAAACCCGCCTGGAGGCGCAGCGGGCGCGGGTAACGGGTACTGTAAAAAAGCATGTCCCCTTTGCCCAGCAGCTTTTCCGCCCCGCCCGTATCTATGATAGTGCGCGAATCGGTTTGCGAGGGCACGGCGAACGCCACACGCGCCGGAACGTTTGCTTTGATAAGGCCCGTTATGACGTCCACTGAGGGGCGCTGCGTCGCCAGGATAAGGTGTATGCCGGCGGCGCGCGCTTTCTGGGCCAGCCTGGCTATCAATCCTTCGACCTCTTTGCCGGCCGTGTACATCAGGTCGGCAAGTTCGTCCACCACAACCACTATGTGGGGAAACCGGCTCTTGGGCAGGACTTTTTCGTTGTACGACGCCAGGTTCCGCACCTTGGTCTTGGCAAAGGCTTCGGAGCGCGTCTCCATCTCCTGAACAGCCCAGGTTAGCGCCGAGATGGCCTTTTTGGGGTCGGAAACCGGACGCGCCAGAAGATGCGGCAGTCCCTCGTATATGGCGAACTCCACGTGCTTGGGGTCGACCAGTATGAGCTTCAATTCATCCGGGGCGCGCTGCGAACACATTCCAAGGATGCAGGCGTTCATGAAAACGCTTTTTCCCGACCCGGTAGTGCCGGCTACCAAAAGGTGCGGCATGTCCTCCAGGCCGCAGACCAGGTGCTGGGAATCAACGCGTACTCCCATCGGCAGCGGCAAAATGTGCTCTCCGTCCTGAAATTCATCGGATTCCATTATGGAACGCAGGGTTATGCCTTTGCGCAGGGGATTGGGTATCTCGATGCCGACGTAACGCTGGCCCAGAATCGGCGCCTCCACGCGTACCGAGACCACGGCGAGCGCCATCGTCAGGTCGTTGGCTAGGCCCGAAACCTTGCTGACCTTGATGCCCGGGGCCAGCTCGAGCTGGAACTGGATCACGGACGGCCCAATAATGATATGCGCCACGTTGGCTTTGACTCCGAAGTTCTGAAGTGTCTCGACTATGGTTTCGGCCTGCTGCTCCGCCAGCGTACGCCCGTCGTCGCTGTCTTCGCTCTGCGCGGGTGGTCCGAAGATGTCGAGCGGCGGCGGGAAAAGCCCGTCGTTTAAACGGGATGGTTCATATTTGTCCGTGTCCTCCGGCAGGTCAATTTCAGGAAATGCCTCCTGAATCGTTGTTTGGGGCTTCGGCACGGGCTTGACCGGGCTTTGCACCTCGATTACCCGCTCCGGGGCCAAATAGGCGGCGGAAGGAGGCGGCGGCGGAGCGCTTTTATCAGCTTTATCCAATACGCTTGCTTTATCTTCCTGAGTTTGGGTTTGGGCTTCGGTTTCGGCGTTTAGAGACGCCAGAAGTTCGTCCATCATCTCCGTGGCGGTTTGGGGCTTAGGTTTAGGCGGCGCTGCGGCAGGCGTCCTGACCGCGGCGGGGGCGGGAGGCGCGGGCGTTTCGAGCGACGCTTCGGCGGTATGAGGCGCCGGCGGAGGCTGAGACACGGTAGGCGCCTCCGAAACAGCCGGGCGCGAAGGGGTAAGCTCTTCGCCTAACTCACCAAACTCACCAAAAATGTCCAGGCCGTCGATAGGCGTCGAAGTCATCGAAGTCATTGAAACAGGTTCGCGCGTTTCTTTGAAAAGGTCGTCGGATTTGACTCTCGGCAAGGGCCTGATGTTGACGCTGTCCTTGGGAGTACGGATGTTTTCTTTGACTTTGCGTTCTTTTCTCTCAATGAAACGCGCCGCCATAGCCTGAAACACGAGTATCGGCAGCTTGAACCCGAAAAGTATGGAGGCCAGGGCCAAAGACGCAAAGGCGATTATGATGGCGCCCATCGCTCCCAGATTCAGTATAAAAAATTTAGCCAGGCTGTTCCCCACATTTCCGGGAACCGCCCAAACCCACGGCAGGCCCAAGTGCGCCTCATTCACCAGCCCCAGCACGAAGGCCGTGGTCAGATATAGCTGCAGCGTTCCGGCTATCTGTCCCCACGGCCTTGGCACACGGCTTTTGGCGAACCACGCCGCGCAGAGATAAATCAAAAACAAAAGCGGAACGAGAAGCGCTCCTCCCCACGTTCTTCGCAGGGATTCGCCTATCATCCGCCCTTGCGCGCCGGTCCATGAACTGTTCATCAAGGCCCCTGTAACATAGAAGGCCCCCAGCATGAGAATCAGGACTATCAGCTCGAACCAGCTTCCGCGCGCCCTGTTCTTTTGTGAAACGTTTTTTGTTTTATTCCGAACTACCATATTAACGTCGCCCTCCTATTCCGTCCGCGCTTTTCTTATGTTCCGGCGGTGTTCCTCATATGTTTCGGCAAAATAATGATACCCGTCTTTGCGCGCCACGTAATAGTAATGGTTATTTTTTTCCGGAGCCAAAGCCGCCTCCCAGGACTCGGCGGACGGGATGCAAATGGGCGCCGGCGGAAGTCCCTGGATAATATACGTATTATAAGGGGAGTTCAGCGTCAGATCATTATGGAAAACCCGCCTCAAATCCCTGCCCAGCAGCTTCCAGGCGTAAACGACCGTAGCGTCGATTTGTAAAAGCATGTCTTTATTGAGCCTGTTCTCAATCACTCCGGCCACAACCGGCCGCTCCGCGTCCCAAAGGGCCTCTCTCTGAACCATGGAGGCCACGATTGCCCTTTCCTCAAGGTATTCCGGGGTAACGCCGGCGGGCAGCCTGTCCCCGTACCGGCTCCACCAGGAGTGGCTTGCCACGCGGACCAACTCCTCCGGGGACTCGTCCACCACAAAATAGGTTTCGGGGAGCAAAAAAGCGATGCGCGATTCCTCGCTTTCCGGTAAAAATTCCCTCATCGGCTCCGGGTAGTGCCGGTCGTCGAGCAGCGTAAGGCTCAACAGGTCGCCGCTCGAAGGAGAAAGCGGGTTTGTTTGCGGGTTGAATATGTCGCGGATGGAGAATATGTCCATTCCCGGAATTATCGTAAGGCTGGACGATATCGGCTGCGCCGTCTGCAACTGCCTGGCCATGTTCCAGGGGTCGGATTTGACGACTCGATACTGCCCGGGACGGATTCTCCGGTCTATTCCCATCCGTGCCATCCATCGCGCCAGTTCCGCCGGGGAGCCTGTCAGCGCCCCCTGGTCGTAAAAAGCCTGAGCGCACTGCCGCGCGTTGAGCCTTGGCCTTATAACAACGACTTTCAGCTCGTTGTGCGGAACAGGCAGCAAACGATCCCAGAAATCATGCGGGAATTTCATGTAAAACGCTCCCGCCCCCAGTCCCAATCCAATCAAAAAAGGAGTAAGAATCAGGAGGAGCAGCCATTTTTTCATCGCAAACACCCTACTTCTCTATAAGCATTGCGTCCCCGAACGAAAAAAATCTGTATCCCTCGGAGACGGCCAAAGAATATATTTCCATAAGCGAATTCAAGGCGGCTTCCTCCCGCCGCCCTCCTTCAAGATGGTTTACGAAAGCGGACACAAGCATCAGAAGCGAGCTTCCGGGCAGATGAAAATTAGTGATCAGCGCGTCCGTCGCTTTGAATGAGAAGCCCGGATAAATAAAAAGCTCGGTATCCATAAAACCGGGCTTTACAGAGCCGTCCGAGACAGCCATTGATTCCAGCGTTCTGACGACGGTAGTGCCCACGGCGACGACCCGGCCCTGCCTGGCCCTGCAAGCTCTCACAGCCGCCGCGGCGGCGTCCGGTATCTCGCAGTACTCGCTGTGAATACGGTGCTGCCGGATGTCCGAAGATTTTACCGGGCGAAAAGTATCCAAGCCGACGTGCAGAGTGACGCGCGCTATTTCAATACCCCGTTCCTCCACGCGCCGGAGAAGCTCCTCCGTGAAATGAAGCCCGGCTGTAGGGGCCGCCGCCGAGCCGTCGCGGCGCGCGAAAACCGTCTGATAATCCCGCCGCGCGTTTCCCATATTTATATTCTTTATATAAGGCGGCAAAGGCATGACCCCATTCTCGTCCAGAAAAGAAAGCACGTCTTCCCTGTCGGTTCCTACCTGCACGACCCTCACTCCGTCGTCTTCCTCTCCGACAATTCTCAAGACGCGCCCGCCCACTTCCACCCCGGAACCGATTCCAAGGCGGCGTCCCGGTTTCACCAGCGCCCTCCATTTACCGAAATCGCCCGGCTCGCCCGGTATAGGGTTGAGGAGCAGAATTTCCGCTTTACCTCCGTTCCCGGAATCGGCTCTTACCCCATGAAGCCGCGCCGGTAAAACTTTTGTGTCGTTCAGCACCAGCAGATCCCCCGGCCTCAGATAATCCACGATGTCGCCGAACACCCGATGCCTGACTTTATGCTCGCCAAACTCACTAAACTCACAAAACTCACCAAAAACGCGCCAGACGAGAAGGCGGGCCGCGTCTCTCGGGACAGCGGGGGTTTGAGCGATCAGCGACTCGGGCAGATAGTAATCATACGCGTCGAGGTCATAGATACCAGGCCGTTCGCTGTCACAGGTCATCTAAAGCGTTTGACCGCCGTTCCCGGATAATAATACTCAAGAATACGCTCGGCCTTCCATCCATCCCTGGCCATGGCCATGGCCCCCCATTGGGACAGCCCAACCCCGTGCCCCCATCCTCTGCCGCTGAAAACAAAATAGCCGTTTTCCTCGCGGATGACCTCGGCGGGTCTCAACGGCGGCATGTTCGGCGGATTTGGCATGTTAACCTCCGGCGTGGGTTTAGGCGTAGGCGCGGGGGGAGGCTCCTTCTTGAGCGCCGCCCCGCTTCTCTGTATGCCTACATAAAGATAGCCTTTTCGTTTTTCGGGGTTCAGCAGCATATCCATCAGCTCTTCCGACGTGAAAATTCCGTCGGAGGCCATATAGGTCAACCGCGTTTCCTCTCCGCCGGTCAGCGGCTCATTGGACGCCGGAACCGGGGGCGAGGGCGGAGCCGGCGGAGAAGGCGGCCTTGGATTTGACTGAGCCGGCGGAGTCATAGGAGCCCCTCCGGTTAAAAACGTGCTTTTTAGTACGTTTGGTCCTACGTGTGTTCTGAAAAGGCTGGATTTTGCCGAAGCGGAGCTGCCGCTTCCCACGAACGTCAGCGTCGTGGACCGTCCGCCGGCGTCTGTTGCCGCTACCCGAATTTCCCTGACTTTCCCGACATTGAGGCCCATCTTGGATAAGGCGGCCTGAACCTGTGAGGCGGATATCCTGGCCGTCCAGTTCGAGTTCGGCGACTGGTACGCCACAGGCTCTCTTACGCCGGTCAGGTACGGGATGTTGCTGGTCCAGACGTGGGAGTTGGTGGCGGTATACCCCCCGCTGTCCGAGTGAAACGGGGTAAAAGCCAGAGTGTTTTCGTAGGTCAGAACCTCGCCGGCCGTTTCCTTTACCATCGCGTTCGTCGCGGGCGTTTCCGCGCCGGCGCCTTTATATACCTGGTCGGAGGTGTTATCAACCACGTCATAGCCCCGGGACGAGCGGTTCAAGCTCTGGCGCAGCCCGTAAGTGCGGGATATGATGGCCTGAGCCTTCTGATATTCCTTGGGCCAGCTCGCGATGCCCTCGGCGGGCAATACCCCCTGTACGTAGAGTTCCACGTCGACGACGTTGATCAACACAAACTCACGGGTCAGGAGAAACTCTCCCCTGTACTTCCTGTTGTTGAAGCCCAGAAAACCGGCGGAGGAGATTCGCGCGGGAAGCTGAAAACTGTTTTTGCCGACCACAACGGAAGAGCCGGAACGGGTCAGAACAGCCGACTTGCCTAAATCAAATTTCTTGTTTGCCGCGTCCGTAAGCGTCATGGAGGCGTCCGACCTGACAGTGACCGACGACGGCCTGTCAGCCAGGCGCACGTACATGTCACGCGCCTGGGCGCAGTTCGCCAACATAAAGATCAGAAGCGCGGATAACATAAAATGCCTGGTTTTATCTCTTACATTCCGCAATATAACATCTACCTCCTGACGTCGTTATTTCTTAATCCCATTTTTGAGCCCTCCCGGGGCAAAACCGGCAAGGAGATTTATGTCGAGGGAATAGGAGAGAGAGGAATTTTCCCTTTCCCTTTTAAGCGCAAGCTCAACCAGCCTGTCGAGAAGCTGGGTATAAGAAAGCCCCGAAGAAAGTTTTGTCGGCCCCCAAAGGTAGAAGGACAGCGACCCGGGTATGGTATTGACCTCGTTGACCCATATATCCCCGCTCAGGGCGTCCGTCAAAAAATCCACCCTGGCGACGCCGCAGCACCCCAGGGCGTGAAAGGCTTTCAGAGCGAGGTCCCTGACCTTATCGCGCGTTTCCGGCGATATGTCGGCGGGGAACTTTCTTTTGGCGGCGCTCATTCCCTTGCCGCCCGAAATATATTTGTCGCTGTAGTCCAAAACAGAGTGGGCGCTTATGGGCTCCTCACACTCCGACGCAACGGCTGAATCCGCGTCTCCCAGCACGGCGCAGTTTATTTCCCTGAGATTTTGCACCGCGCGTTCCACCACAGCCACTCCCGCGTATTGAAAGGCCAGTTCGAGCGCGTCTTCCAGTTCAGTCGCGCCGGAAACCTTTTGTACTCCTATACTCGAGCCAAGGTTGAGCGGCTTCACCACCGCAGGGTATGGAAACTCTCCTTCTATTTCTCTGATAACGGCCTTCGTGTTTTTGAAAAACGGCTTCATCAACACGCGTTTGCAGTTCAGGACAGGTATTCCGCAGTCTTTCAACACCGCCTTGGCCGCGTATTTATCCATTCCCAGCGCCGACGCCGTTACGTCGCTGCCCGCGAAGGGAACCGACATTGTCTTGAAATACCCCTGCAAAGCGCCGTCTTCGACGTTGGTGCCGTGAACGACAGGAAAGGCCACGTCTATCGCGCTGTATACGGAGCTGCCAAAGCGCCTCATGGGATACCGGACAAGCAGGAACCGGCCGTTATCCATAACTCCAGTCACTCTCAGACTATTTTTGAGAAGCGACGGGATATCCCTGTATTCCTCTATTTTTCCTACACGGTCCCCCACGTACATATACCCGTCTTTGGTCATGTACACCGGAATAACGTCGTATTTTGTCCTGTCGAAGCTGTGTGCCGCCTGGAGGGCCGAGATGACGGAGACTTCGTGCTCCACGCTCTTTCCTCCGAAAAAGACTCCCACTTTCATTCCCATATACGGTTCACCTTTATATTCTTAATTAAAAACTTAATAGTTGTCCGGCAGGTCGTTTTCCAGCAAAACTATCTTTTGTTTTTTTGCCCCGGCGTCGATTTTCTCTATCGCCTCGAAAGCCTGTTCCAGGGTCTCGGCCACCTTTACTTTTTCTTCCGGGAAAGAGGCGTCTCTCAGTCCTTTGAGAATACTTCCGGTCTGATGCTTTCCCATAAGAAAGACAAAGTCACACACCCCGGCGGCCTCGGCTCCGAACCGCCTGTTGGCTTCGTCCTGAGCCTCTCCCATCTCGACCATTCCGGGCGTGACCATAATTTTCACACCTTCGAACATACCCAATGTCTCCAACGCGGCGCTTGCCCCGCCTGGATTTGAGTTGTAGGCGTCGTCAATGATGATTATAGAGTTTTTTCTGATTAACTGCAATCTATGCGGGACGGTTTCCAGCCTGCGGACGCCCAGCACAACGTCGTCCCTGTCCACGCCGAGATAATCCGCTACGGCTATAGCCGCCGCAATGTTTTGCACGTTGTGCTTGCCTATCAGTTTAGTCTCGAAGCGCCGTTCTTCGCCGTCGGGGAACGTGACGCAAAACGACGACCCGGCGCTGGAAACGCTGATATCTTTGGCCGCGTAGTCGCTCTCCTGTCCCGACGCCGAGTACGAAGTCACCTTTTTATGGTCTTTGACGAGGTTTCCGCGCGCCCTGTTCCGTATGATTTCGTAGTCGTAGTTCAGAAAAACCATTCCGCCGCTTGGGGCGTCCATTACCGCGTCCGCCAGCTCGAACTTGGTTTTCTCGACGTTCTCGATTGTTTTGAACGTTTCGAGGTGCTGCGGGCCTACCGCGGTTATGACGCCGTGGCGCGGCCTCGCTATGTCGCAAAGCTCTTTTATGTCGCCCGTGTTTTTAGCCCCCATCTCGCACACGAAAACGTCGTGAACGGGCCTCAATTGTGTCCGCACGGTCTTCACAACCCCCATGGGCGTGTTGAAACTCTCGGGCGTCATGAGGGTATTGTATTTATACGACAGGAGCTTTTGCAGAAAAAACTTCGTGCTGGTCTTGCCGTAGCTGCCGGTTATGCCTATCACGATAAGCCGCGGCATCTCCCGCAGTATGCGTTTCGCGTCGGAAATATACCAGTTGTTGATGGCTTTCTCCAGAGGGGAGTTCAGCAGGTTGGACAGCGCCGTGAAAAGCGGTGTCGCTGCGAAGAACGACGCCAGCAAGATGGATTGATTATTTATTAAACACGACCACACGGTTATAGAACCGACGATAACGGAGTGTGTGACGAGCATACGCACCATGCGCGGAGTATACGCCAGAGGTTTTTTGGCCTTTCGCGGACGGTTCTGATACGCCTGAATCGCGTATAGGAATGACAAAACGTAGGGGTTCCGCAAGAAAGCGGCGAATACAAGCAAAATAACCGCATAATGGCGGCGAGCGTAGTCCTTATGGAAATTACGAAATAGCCCTCGCGCATACGTGCCCGCTTTGTAGGAATTGAGCTGGAACATATGATGATCATGCAGCGCCGTTAAAACGTAACACATCAAAAACATTGCGATCTCCATCATCCGCCCCCCTGCCTCCAGAAATGAATCCAGCAAATCCCTTAAATTGGTCGTCGTAGGGCCTGTTAAAGCGATAACTATCCAAACAAACACGCAATTCATCGTCTACATAAATTTATCAAGCCGCTTTACGCGCATTTTTCTACATATTAAAATTTTAACATGTATTGCATGTATTGCTCATCCGCTACCTATCTCCAGAAACGAATCCATCAAACTCGGGGTTCAAGAGGTAACCTTTGGTTACCTTATTTTTTCACGCAAATTGTTAACATCCCTTCAGATATGCTTGGGAGGGTTGTGTCCTGTCAAAAAAATTCGGTCATTTCTTGCTTGCCCTTTTTATTTTGGCT
>WRKN01000090.1 GCA_009778055.1 Synergistaceae bacterium | reverse complement strand
GGATTTTTCCTCGATTTGGGCCTCCAGTCTCGCTTCGATGTTTTTGGAGCGCTTCATCATCTTGGCCGCCTTATGTCCGATGTATCCCCTGTCCGGCCTCAGCCCGGAGTTTCTGGTTCCATATTTCGTGCTTTCCACCTTGTCCGACCAGCCGGAGGTGCGCCGCGCCGCTTCGTCCAGGCGTTTGATGTCTTTTTTCAGCCGCTCGTTTTCGGCCAGCTCCATCTCGTCCTGCCTGCGCTTGTTTTCCCGCCACGAGGAGAAGTTCCCGCGCTGTGCCTCTATGTTGGTTTTATTGATGGACAGGACGTGGTCGACGCACGTATCCAGAAACTCCCGGTCGTGGGAAACCAGAATGAAGCCTTTTTTAGACCTGAGATAGCGCCCGAGGATTTTACGCGCGTGCATGTCCAGGTGGTTTGTAGGCTCGTCCAGAAGCAAAAAGCGGCCGTCTTTGCAGAACAGCGCGGCGAGCAGCGCCTTTGTCCGCTCGCCTCTGCTGAGGGTGTTGAAAGGACGGTAAAGCGCGTCCTCTCGAACGTCCAAAAGGGAAAGCTCCCTCAAGATTTCCCACTGCTCCAAACGAGGGGTTACGCCGCGCAGGGCGTCTATTGTGTCGGCGGCCTCGGGGACTTCGTAAGGAAAATACTCGAACGCCGCGGCGGCGGAGATGTTTCCGTCGTACTCGTATTTACCGAGCAAAAGGTTCAGGAAGGTGGTTTTCCCCCTGCCGTTCCTCCCTATAAAACCCAGCTTCCAATCCGTGTCGATTTGAAAGGACACGTTCTCAAAAATTTTACCTCCGCCCTCATAGGCGAAGGTCAGGTTAGACACGTTTATCAGGGACATTCTGAACCTTACTTTCCTGCCGCCGCGCGGCTTTGCGGCGTTCCAGCTCGTCCAGAACAGTCTTGCGCAGGCGGATGGACTGCGGCGTTACCTCCACCAGCTCGTCGTTTTCTATCCACTCCATTGCCTTTTCCAAGTGCATACGCCTGGGAACGTCCAGCTTGACTGTCAGATCCTTGGTGGCGGAACGGTGGTTGGTCTGCTGTTTTTTCTTGGTCGGGTTGCAGGGCATATCGCCGGGCCGGCTGTTTTCACCGATGATCATGCCGTTGTAGACCTGCTCCAGCGGCGCTATGAAAAGCGTTCCGCGCTCCTGGAGGTTTTCCAGTTGATAAGCGGTGGCTTCCCCGGTGTCCGTGCTGACGAGAGCTCCCCGCCCCCGCCCGGAGATGTCGCCCGCCCAGGGGCCGTAGCCGGTAAAGCAGTTAGACATGATTCCCAACCCCCTGGTGTCGGTCAGGAATTCCCCGCGGTAGCCTATAAGCCCTCTCGTAGGTATGTCGAACTCTATGCGCAGCAGTCCCCGCGCCTGGTTTTCAACGTTCTTGACCTTGCCTTTGCGCTTTGCCAGCTTCTCGAAAACTATGCCCTGATACTCGTCCGGGACATCGACGATAAGCTGCTCGTAAGGCTCCGTAAGCTGCCCGGAGCGGGTTTCAGTTATGACCTCCGGCTTCGATACACAAAATTCCATGCCCTCGCGCCGCATCTCCTCTATAAGGATACCAAGCTGCAGTTCCCCTCGTCCCGATACCTTCACCCCGTCCGGGCGTCCCAGGTCTTCCATGCGCAGCGATACGTTCACGTGCATTTCGCGCTCCAGCCTGGCCTTGAGCTGGCGGAGGGTCGCCGCCTGCCCTTCGCGTCCCGCGAACGGACCGGAGTTCACAAGGAAGAACATGGACACGGTAGGCTCCTCGATTGAAAGCGGGGGCATGGGTTTGCCCTCAAGTTCGGCGGCGGAAAACGTATCGCCTATTTCTATCTCCCCCGGCCCCGCCAGCCACACTATGTCGCCGGCCGTAACCTCGCCGGCCTCAATCCGCTCCAGTCCGCGGGTAACCCATAACTGCGCGGCCCGCGCGCTTTCCGTGCCGGTAATCTCCCAGCCCGGTTCATCGGAGCCGGACTCGCCGGAGCTGTAAGCGCGATTCGGCGGGAGCCACCGGGTGGACGTACGCAGGAAGGACTCGCCCTTGCGTATGCTGCCCTGCGTGATTTTGCCGCAGCCGATGCGCCCCACGTACTCATTCCAGGCCAGCGTGCTGACCTGCATCAGAAAAGGGGCCTCCGGGTTCACGTCGGGGGGCGGAACGTGGTCAATGATGGCCTGAAAGAGGTCGTCCATCCGGCTCTCGTTTTTGTCCGCCTCGCGCTTCGCCAGATCACTGACAGCCCAGCCGTCGAGTCCGGAGCCGTACAGGACGGGGAAGTCCGCCTGTTCGTCCGTGGCGCCCAGCTCGAAAAACAGGTCAAACGTGCTGTTCAGCGCGCCCTGCGGATCCGCGCCGGAGCGATCCACCTTGTTGATGAAAACCAGGGGCTTCATGCCTATGGACAGGGCGTGTTTCAGGACGTAACGAGTCTGGGGCATAGGCCCCTCGTTGGCGTCCACGACCAAAATCACGGAGTCCACAGTGGAAAGGATGCGCTCCACCTCCCCCGAGAAATCGGCGTGCCCCGGCGTGTCTATGATATTTATCAGGCAGCCCTTCCACTCGACCGTACAGGGCTTTGATCTTATGGTTATTCCCCGTTCGCGCTCCAGCGCGCCGCTGTCCATGACGCGCTCCACAGCTTTGGAGCGCTCCCCGAACGTCTGGGCCGCTTTGAATATGGAGTCTATAAGGGTGGTCTTCCCGTGGTCAATGTGGGCCACAATGGCCAGATTTCGTATTTTATTCGCCTGCATGACGCTCTCCTTTACATAAAGGAACGATAGCCGAAGACGACGGAGGCGGCCAGCAGGAACCCCACAAGCATACGCAGATAAAAGCCCCAAAAGTCGGCTCCGGGGAAATCCTCCCGATTGAGGCGCACCCACAACCGGGAGGCCAGAATAGCCGCTCCGAAGGAAGCCAAAGCGATCAGCGCGTAGATATTGTTCTGTGGCATAAGGCTATAACTCCTTTTAATTTTAGAACAATCCCGTTATTTTTCCGTCCTCGTCCACGTCTATGGAAAGGGCCGCCGGTTTTTTGGGCAGCCCCGGCATCGTCATTATAGCGCCCGTCACCGCTACCATGAATCCCGCGCCGGCTGAGAGGCGCACCTCCCTGACCGTGACGCGAAAGTCTTTGGGACGGCCGATTTTTGCCGCGTCGTCGGAAAAAGAGTACTGCGTCTTGGCCATACATATCAAAAGGCCGTCCTTGCCGAGTTCGTGTATCAGTTCCAGGTCTTTTTCGGCCTGGGCGGTGTAGTCCACCCCATCCGCCCCGTATATTTCGCGGGCTATGGCGTTTATTTTTTCCTTCGGACTCATTTCCGGGGTGTAAATAAACTTGAAAGCAGATGGTTTTTCACATTTTTCACAAACTTCGACAACCTTTTCGGCCAACTCCGCGCCGCCTTCCCCGCCTTTTTCCCATACCTCGGAGAGCGCGAACCCCGCCCCCAGCCCGGAGCATTTCTTCTTCACCAGCGCCAGTTCGGCCTCGGTGTCAGCGGGGAATTTGTTTATCGCCACCACTACGGGGAGTCCGAATTTCCTGATGTTTTCGATATGCTTTTCCAGGTTGGGTATTCCTGCCTCCAGCGCTTTCAGATCCTCGCCGGCAAGTTCGGTTTTTTTCCTGCCGCCGTGCATTTTGAGAGCGCGCACAGTGGCCACGAGCACCACGGCGTCCGGGACAAGCCCGGCCACGCGGCATTTAATGTTCAGGAATTTCTCAGCCCCCAGGTCCGCGCCGAACCCCGCCTCCGTCACCAAGTAGTCCGCGAGTTTCAGCCCCAGCCTGGTGGCCTGCACGCTGTTACAGCCGTGAGCGATGTTGGCAAAGGGACCGCCGTGTATAAAAGCCGGCGTTCCTCCCAGCGTCTGAACCAAGTTGGGATTGAGGGCGTCTTTCAAAAGCGCCGCCATGGAGCCAACCGCGCCTACGTCCGCCGCGGTAACCGCCTTGCCGCCGTAGGTGTAGCCCACGACGATTCGCCCCAGCCTGTCCTTGAGATCCGTCATGTCGAGCGCTAAACAGAGGATAGCCATAACCTCCGAGGCTACGGTTATGTCAAAGCCGCTTTCGCGCGGCACACCTTCCGTCCTGCCTCCAAGTCCGATTATGATTTTTCGCAGGGCGCGCTCGTTCAAATCCACTACCCTGCGGAAGACGACGCGGCGCGGGTCTATGCCAAGCTCGTTGCCTTGCTGTATGTGGTTGTCCGTCATGGCCGCGCAGAGGTTGTGCGCCGTGGTTATAGCGTGGAGGTCGCCTGTAAAATGCAGGTTGATGTCCTCCATCGGCAGCACCTGCGCGTATCCTCCGCCGGCCGCCCCGCCTTTGACTCCGAAGCTGGGACCCAGGGAAGGCTCCCTGAGCGCGACACAGGCTTTTTTGCCGATGCGGGTAAGCCCCTGAACCAGCCCCACGCTGGTCGTGGTCTTGCCCTCCCCGGCAGGCGTGGGGGTAATGGCCGTCACAAGGACGAGTTTCCCGTCCGGCTTATCTTTGAGCCCCTTCAATACTCTGGGGTGTACCTTGGCTTTGTATTTGCCGTACATTTCCAGGTCGTCTTCAGCTATTCCAAGTTTTTTGGCTATCTCGGCGACGGGTTCCATTTTGGCAGCCTGCGCTATAGCGATATCGCTTGGCGTCGCCATTTTACCTCACTCCTTTTTCGATTATGCTTTTAAGCCCCATGCCCACGCGTGGAACCGAAAGGAATTCCAACCCGCCTATGGCTTCGGTTACATCTTCCGAGTCCAATTCAAACAGGTTTTCTTCCGAACGGAACTTGAAAATCCAGCGCGCTTTGGGCGCGCCGATCATCAGGGCAACAAAAGCTCCGCCCATATCGCCTATGGGCGGAGTGTTTATGTTGTCCAGCGCGAAGGTTGCCCAAACCCGCGTCCCCTTTCCGGGAGCGGACGATATTTCAAATTTTCCGCCGCACAGCTCCGCGTTCTGTTTCAGAAACGGCAGCCCCAAGCCTGTCCGGCGAGCGGCGCGGCTGGTATAAAAAGGACTCGCCGCCTTTGACAATTGCCCGGCGTCCATACCTTTGCCGTCATCCGATATCTCCAGTTCCACAAACCCCGTTCCGTACTTGCGGATCGTAACGCCTATCCTGCCCGCCCCGGCTGCTATGCTGTTCCAGGCAATATCCAAAACGTGGGCGGAGATGTCCTCAAACATTTGCGGGATAGTTACCGGCCGCCAGCGCGTCAAGAATCGTTTTATCGTCACTGGAGGCTCCCGCCAGGCCGCGCGTCAGTTCCTCGTAGTCCGAGACTCCGCCCAAGGCGGAGAGAAGCTCTTCCATGTCCTTGCTTTCCTCGCCGAAGCGGCCGCTCAGCAGGCCGAAAAGGATGGCTGCTTTCGAGAACCAGTTCAGCATTTCGCGCGAGGCTGACCATACGTCTTCAAACAGCAAGGCGAAGTGAAAATCGTCTTCTTCCAGCTCCGATTCTCCAACCGGGTCGGGAATGTAGCCCAGCATGTAGAAAGGCACGTTCGGTCCCATGCGCACCGCGTCCCACAACATTTTGTTGAGTTTTCCCAAAGCCGCGCCATTTTTTTCACTTTTTACGCCGGAAAGCATAAACGACGCGACCATCCTGGCGTACGCCCAGCCGAGGTCACGCGTTGTTTCCTTCATAGTCTCCTCGAGAACGCGCGCCCATTCTTCCCGTTCCAACAAAATACGATAATAAAGGGTCTTTGCCGTGGCCTGGTCTTCGTGGTCATAGAGAAGAAGTTCTTCCACCAGTTCAAGAGAACGGTCGTCGCGTTCGGCCGCAAAAAAGGTGAAAGCCGCGCGCTGCAGCAACCCGAGGTACACAGGTCCCATTGCGTCCTCAAGAACGTCGCCGCCCGACAACCCCTCGTCTTCAAAATATCGCCTGGCCTCTTCCAAAGCCTGTTCGAGAATGGGAAGCCTTTCCTCATCGTCTTCGATAAGGTCGGCTTTCAGGAGCAGCGCCTCGGGGTTGCCCGGCTCAAGTTCGAGCGCCCGTTCCACAAGTTCCGCCACTTCGCCGGCATCTTCCGACTCGTACGCCCTGTCCAGGATTTCATATATATCGTCGCCGCTCATCTGTCCCATCCTCCTCCACCGCCACCGCCGGGTCTGCCTCCACCGCCGCCGCCTCTGCCTATGTCCCAGTCCCCGCCGCCGGGCCTGTCACCCGGAAGGCCTCCTCTGCCGCCCGCCGCCGCGTCTCTTCCGGATGAGCCGCTATACCCGTCGCCGGGCAAATACACCAAAGAAATATGCCCGCGCCACAAAAATCCCCACTCACGCGCCAGATCCGCCAGTTCCTGAGTGTCGGACATTGTCCATGAAGCGCACTTTCCGCTCAGCAAGCGAACAATGTTGGGATGCTGCGCCATCAGCGCCTGGGAGGTGCTTTGCCCCCTCCTCGGGACGATATGGCGCCATCGGTCGCCCATCCATATCCGAAGTCCCGGCTCGCCGCTTTTCCACGCGACCGGAGTATAAGCCAGCGGATCGTCCAGTACTCCCATGTTGTCGAGCCCGGAAAAAGCAATGGATCTGAAACGTTCCGTGCCATATGCCCCACTACGCCACGAAGACATCGCCACGCGAGCCAATTGGGGCACGTCCATCGGCACTACCGCGCCCACCGCCACTTCCGTCGGAACAAGTATCCCCTGATAGGCGGTGTGTCCATACACCCAGTGGTTAGGGCGTACCTGCGCCACCGGATAGCCGTCGAAGGTAACATACCAACCCGCAGGAAGCCCCGCCTGCTTAAACACCTCAAAGTTCATCCGGTAAATTTCCTGGTAGGCCGCGACGATGTGGGCGGCGCTGGCGCAGCGCCCCCAAACACACACAATCAAAGCCGTCCGTATAAGAAGGGATCTTACCGACATTCCGCGCATCGGACGCTCACCTCTTTTTTAATTTATCTTGAACGATTATACTCGTATGCGGCTTTAGTGTATATAATAGATAATTGAAGAGAATGATCGCCGGCCGGCGGGAGGAGGAACGTGCAAAATGAAAATAGGCAACGCCGTAGGATTCGCAACAGACAATCCAGTTGTTTGCTCATCTGATATTGAGGAGATATACAAGCGCCGCAAAGAGGCCAAAGCCGACAAAGACAAAGAAGAGGCTATGCAGAAAGTTGAGGAGGCCAAACACGCCGCTACGCAAACTACGTTTGAAATGATGGACCGTCACATCGAAACTGTGAAAAAGTCTCAGGAATTGATCAAGAAACAAGCTAGAAAACGTGACATAGAGCGCCTGGTTCAAAAACGCGCGGAAGAACACCGAGAAATGCTGGCTGAGATGGCCGTCCGCGACGCCGAGCGCAGCGATCTTCTGGAGGCCGCCAGTATGAAGAGGAAGAAACCGGCAATTTAAGGCCGGCGCAAGGCTGAGTCCCTTGACAATGAGCGTTTCAGTGCTATTCTTCGTTTGTGCAAATATGCGGGCGTTAAAAGGATGGTAGAACTCTAATGTTGAATTTCGAGTACGGAGAGAAATCTTGTGACTTCCAGGCGGATTCTGTCAAGGTGTCGGATGTGCTGGCCGAGCTGGGCCTTTTGGAGAAAGCTCTGGCGGGCAAATTGGACGGGGAACTGCTCGACCTCGGCGGCGAGGTTTCAAAAGGCGGAAGAATCGAGCCTGTGACCGCCGAATCCGAGGAGGGGCTGAATATACTGCGCCACTCCTGCGCTCACCTCATGGCTCACGCGGTCGAAAAGCTGTATCCCGGAGCGAAGTTCGGCATAGGGCCGTGTATCAAAGACGGGTTTTACTATGACATCGACGTTTCGCAGGCTCGGGGAATCGACTCGCTGACGGAGGAGCATCTGCCGGCTATAGAGGAAGAGATGCGCAGGCTCGCCAAAGAGTCCATCAGGCTTGATAGAACCGATATGGACAAGGATAAGGCTCTGGACTTCTTCAAAAAACGCGACGACCGCTACAAGGTCGAGCTGATCTCGGAACTGGACGCCCCGGTGGTTTCCCTTTACCAACAGGGGAATTCGGTTAACGGCGTCTACGTGGATCTCTGCCGCGGGCCACACGTCCCGGATACGTCCCGGATACGCCACTTCAAGCTGCTTTCCGTCGCCGGGGCCTACTGGCGCGGGGATGAGAAGAACGTCATGCTGACCCGGATATACGGAACGGCGTTCGCGACGGCGGACGCGCTGAAGGAACACCTCCGCCGCCTGGAGGAGGCGAAGCTGCGCGACCACCGCAGGCTGGGCAAGGAGCTGGATCTTTTCAGCCTGCACGACGAGGGGCAGGGTTTTCCGTTCTTCCACCCCAAAGGTATGGCGGTCATCAACCGCCTGCTTGATTTCTGGCGCAAAGAGCACGCCAGGCGCGGCTACGACGAGATACGCACGCCGCTTATTTTGGATCGCTCCCTGTGGATGCAGTCCGGCCATTGGGATCACTACAAGGAAAACATGTACTTCACCGAAATAGACGAAAAACCCTTCGCCGTTAAGCCCATGAACTGCCCCGGCGGGATAATGGTCTATAAAACGCATATACGCAGTTACCGCGACCTGCCGCTCCGCATGGCCGAACTGGGGATGGTGCACAGCCATGAGCGCAGCGGCGTACTGCACGGGCTGATGCGGGTGCGCAGCTTTACCCAGGACGACGCCCACCTGTACTGCACTCCTGATCAGGTCAAGAAAGAAGTCGTGGGCATCATGGATCTATGCGATTACATTTACAAGGAAGTGTTCGGGTTCAGCTACCGAGTGGAGCTTTCCACGAGGCCGGAAAATTCCATGGGGGAACCCGGGCAGTGGGACGCGGCTGAGGCGGCGCTGAAAGAAGCCCTCGAATCCACCGGGACGCCGTATCGCGTCAATGAAGGAGACGGCGCCTTCTATGGCCCGAAAATAGACTTTCACCTGGAAGACTGCATCGGCAGGACGTGGCAGTGCGGCACAATCCAGCTCGACTTCCAGATGCCGGAGCGTTTCGACCTGGCGTACGTGGGGCCGGACGGCAAAGATCACCGCCCCGTCATGCTGCATAGGACGATTCTCGGCAGTATCGAGCGTTTCCTCGGTATTCTGATAGAAAACTACGCCGGGGCTTTCCCTTTCTGGATAGCGCCGGTACAGATAAAGCTGATCCCCATTGCCGAAGCCCACGAGGAGTACGCGAGGAAGCTCGCCGGCGAGTTCATGGGCTGGGGGTTCAGGATAGAATTGGACGTCAGGGACGAAAAACTGGGTAAACGCATAAGAGACGCGCAGCTTCAAAAAGCGCCTTACATGATAGTCATAGGCGACAAAGAGGCTGAGACGCGCGCCGTTTCAGTTCGCGAACGAACCAAAGGCGACCTTGGCGCCATGTCCGTGGATGAGTTCAGGGTGTTGTGCGACGCCGAGTTCGACCCGGTGAAGCGTTGACGTTTAAGGCTGCTTCTAGGGAAACGCTGAATAAATCGTCCAAGCGGCGAGAGATATGAGAAAATATAACAAATCCAGGAACGCCATAAAAGGAGAATAAGACTGATGGTACATCAAAAGACC
>WRKN01000089.1 GCA_009778055.1 Synergistaceae bacterium | reverse complement strand
TTTATAGAACGGGCTGTTGCTCCATTCGTCGGTGTGTATAAAATGTCCGGGGTTAAGCGTTACGCCGTATTTCTCATAGCTCCCCAAAGGCTCCATCGCCGCGTCGTACACGTCTTTGCAGACAGCCCCTATCCCGACGGCTTCGTACCATTTTACGATGGACATGAAATACGGCTTGAACAGGTATTCCATGCAGCCACTGTATTCCTCCGGCAACTGCCCCTCGTTTTCGGCGTACATAATTGACCTGTGGCAGAGCGCGCGCCTGTAAGCGCAGCCAATCGAAATATTTTCGCCCAGCGCGAGCTTTTTTTGATGTGTTGGGCTGGCGATACCGTACCCGACGTTCGGCATTCCGAAGTTCACGTTAGGGTGCGCGCCGAGGGGTTCCCCGTCCAGCAGCAGGAACCGCGACGCCTCGATTTCGCTCATTCCCTCGGACAAATTTTTTATTACGTTGTAAACGCCCTTCGACGCCTTTACCGACGCTGTTTCCGCCAGCGCTATCTCCGTCGCGCAGAGGCTGTGACGCAGCCCGTAATCGTTGCTGACGAATAAATCCGTGACGTCCTGAATACTGTCCGCCAGCTCCCTGATACTTGCCGTGATAAAATGCGGGACGGCGTACATATTGACGTAGTTCGGAAAATCCTCCTCGGTAAAGCGCTTCCAGCCCACAATGCCGACGTTTGAGAACATGTTTATCCCGGCGTCGTGCAAAATCTGGCCGAGTTTTTTTCCTTTATCCCTCGGCTGCCCCGGAAGCCCGAATGACGCGCAAAGCTCCGTCTTTACCGGGAAGTTGATTTTTTCGCAGTAAGCCAAGCCTTCAAGGCCCACAACAAGAGTCATTCCGCCGCAGGCGGTTATTATCAGAAGCGCCTCCTCGAAACGCGGGTCGAAGCCCGTCAGGTATTCCACGTTTGAAAAGTGTTCCCTGTCCGCATATATGACAATGTGGGAATATTTCAAGCCCACCCGCTGAAGCAGCGCCCTGAGCCGCCGCTTGTAGATGTCTTCCGTGATGATTGGGATATATTCGGGATTTACCTCATAATCTCCGAATATGGGATTAACTTTCTTTTCAACGATTTTCCGCAACTGTCATACCCCCTACTTGATTACTTGCAGCGATTTCCTGTCAATGGTGAGCGCCACGACGGCAATGAAAACAAGCCCCCTTATCATCTGCTGCCATGCCGTGTTGAACCTGAGCATTACAAGCCCGTTATTGAGCACGCAAAATATCAGCGTGCCGACGACAATACTGGAAAAACGCGCTTTCGCGCCGCCCGAAATGGGGAACCCACCCAGAACCAGAGCGATAAGTATCTGGGTTTCAAGCTGATTGCCCGCCGTCGCCGTGATGGAACCGACGTTGATAACGTTAAGGAAGGCGGCGAACCCCGTGATCAACCCCGCGGCGGTAAACACCAGAAATTTGACCAGATCGGTTCTGATCCCTGAAAAACGCGCGGCTTTCTCTCCGGCGCCGATTGCCTTTAAGACAATTCCCAGCTTTGTAAACCGGAATATCAGAAACACGGTCAGCAAAAGCGAGACCGTCAAAGTCACCTTAAACCATGTGACGTTCAGGTCTGTAATGCGCATTACCGCGGCGACGGGGGCGTTTGTGGTCAAATAGGCGCACAGGCCGCGGAAAAGGAACATAGCGCAAATCGTGACGATAAACGACGGTATCTTGAACTTGACGTGGAAAAACCCGTTGAAAGCGCCAATCAACCCCCCCGCGGCCATACCGGCGGCAACCGCGACGGGTATGCCGTAGAATGAAAAATAGCTTACCGCTATGGACGAGAGGCCCAAAATAGAACCCTGAGATAAATCCAGCCCGCCGACGGTCATAATGAGGAACACGCCCGTGGACGCTATCATCAGCACATATACCTGCCTCAGCATCAAGTTTATGCTGGCGGGGCGGACTATCCTCATATTCGTCAAATGGGCGAAAACGGCAACTATGACGATCAGCCCGATAAACGGCAGCGACGCCTGGAACGCCTGAAACGCCGGATGTTCCAGCCAACTCTTTATCCCGCTTATTCCACTCGTCCCGCCCGCATTTTCATTGTCATCCTGTACTCGCATTGTGTTCCCGCGCTCCTTAAATCATTTTGGCGATGAGGTCTTCTTCGCAGAGGTTCCGGGAACGCGTGATCTCGCCGTTTATCCGCCCGTTTTTCATCACGAGGATACGGTCGCTCATCCCCAGAAGCTCCTGAATTTCCTCGGAAATCATGATGATTGATTTGCCCCGGCTTTTCAGCTCGCTCATCAGCGCGTATATGTCGGCTTTGACTTTCACGTCGATACCGCGCGTCGGGCCGTCGAGCACGATAATATCGGAGTCTTTGCCCAGCCAGCGGGCAAGCGCCACCTTCTGCTTATTGCCGCCGGACAGAGCGGATACGGGCTGGTTGATACCGGTCATCTTCACGCTCATCATCCGGGCGTTTTTATCCGCGAAGCGGTTCAGTTTTTTATTCCATAAGATTCCTTTTACGGCCAAATCTCCTATGGAGGGCAGGCAGATGTTGTCGCGGATGGAAGCGCCGTACACGAGGGATTCGTTGTCGCGGTCCTTGGAAGCGTAAGCGAGGCCGTTTTTAATCGCGGCGCGGATGGAATTTATCTCCGTCCCGTCCCCCAGGGTCACTTTGCCCGTCCGGCCGTATGACGCGGCAAATACGGCCTTCCCCAGTTCGTGTATGCCGCAGTTGCTCAACCCGCCAAAGCCGAGAATCTCGCCTTTACGCAGTTCAAAGCTCACGTCCTCTATTTCGCCGGGAACGGACAAATTTTTTACCGACAGAACAACGTCATCCGGCACAGGCCGGTCATAGTCCGTGCGGTAATAATGGCTGCCCAGCTCGCGCCCGACCATAAGGCGCTTCAAGTCGTCCTCGCCGACCTCCGAGCTTTTGACCGTATCTATCAGAACGCCGTCGCGCAGCACTGTTATCGAATCCGTTCGCTCTATGACCTCCAAAAGGTCGTGGGAGATGAATATAACGGTATTGCCCTCCTCCCTTAAGCGCTTCATGTGCTTGAAAAGAGCCTCGCGCCCGGACTGGCTCAGCGCGGTGGTCGTTTCGTCTATTACCACAATGCGCGGGCCGAAATAAGTCGCTTTCACTATCTCGATAAGTTTTCTGTCCTCAAAATTGTAGTGATCTGTCATAGACGTGGCGTTGATATGCCCGAACCCGTATTTTTCCAATAAACGCGACGCTTCCCTGTTCATGGCGGCCGTGTTTTTTATTCCGAATCTGACAAACCCGTCCTCGTTGCCCAGGAATATGTTCTCCGTGACAGTAAGGCCCGAAAGCGTGCCCATTTCCTGCACGATGATGGACACCCCCCGGCGGTTGGCCTCCACCTGGTTTCTGACCTTCATTTCCTCGCCGTTCAATATGAATTTTCCGCTGTCAATTGAATGGATTCCGCAGAGCATGGAAACAAACGTGGATTTGCCGGAACCGTTTTCGCCGATCAATCCCCTGATTTCGCCTTCCCCGAACGAAAGCGAAACGTCTTTCACGGCCCTCGTGATTCCGAAGGACTTGCTTACGCGCACAGCCTCCAGTATAGGGTTCGCCATAATCTTACCTCACTTTACAATGGCGCCTTTTTCGTGTTTCAGCGTGAGCGCGACGATAGCAAGCAGCGCCGCCCCCGTAACGACGTTCTGAATTGTGGTCGGAGCGCCCATGGCAATGAACCCGTTGAATATTATGGCGATTATAAACCCACCTACAACGATGGCGATGATAGGCGAGCCGTATTTTTTGAAGGCAAGGCCGAAAAAGCACCCCATCAGCGGGGTGAAATTACGCGCCATGGAACCCATGCCCGTTATAGCCGTCATGGAGGTTCCGTAGCTGACCGACAGCACGGCCATTATTCCCACGAAGAAGTGCAGTAGCATGAAGCCGTACAGCTTATATTTATTGACGTTGATACCCATGTTTTTCGCCACGTATTCGTTGCTTCCGATCGCGTAACAGTACGTGCCGATTTTTGTATACCTGATGATCAGCCCCGCCAGCATAAAAGCGGTAAACGCCAGTATCATGTTGCCCGGCGCTCGCCCGAAGCCCTGCAAAGCGGGAGGGAGCGATTGTTTCTGCCCCTGCGCGGCAAAGGAAGCAATGCTCTCGTATATCAGCAGCAGCCCTATAGTTACAATCATCGACGGTATTTTCAGTTTTATATACAAAAAGCCGTTCAGGAAACCAATGGCCGTACCGCAGGCGATACACCCGAACAGCAGCCCGGCGTAGCCGTACTGCCTTGACAAAATGACGCCCACGATGGACGAAAGCACGACGTTCGCACCTATACTGAAATCGAAAAGCCCCATCACAACAATGAAATAGAAACCGCACGCCCCCACCGAGAAAATTATGCTCGACTGCAAGTAAAAGTACAGATGTCTGGGCGTACCGAAATTACCGGGCGTAAGCAGCATAAATACGCCCCAGAAAGCAAAGGCTATGGACGCCAGCAAAATTATGCCGTATAACCGGCCGAAAAATTTGCCGGTCTTCAGTTTGTTCATCCGTTCGCTGAATTTCATGGGAATCGGGCCTCATCGGGAACGGGTCTGCCGCAAAACGTCAATTTCGCGGCAGCCCCTGACAATACGGTAGATTAATTGCCGCGGCGTCCCGCCACGTCTTCAATTGAGAGCGCGGCGGCGGCGGCGGACAGTTCTTCAAAGCTGTAGCCGCTCATCTTTACAAGCTCTTCGCTCGTGTAAGGCAGCGACTCCACGAAATATTTGTCATACCCCGCGTAGTCCTCGACGGACGCTACGTAGATATACGGGAACAGAATCCTGTAGAAGCTGTCCGTGGGAACCTCGTAGTTGCCCTTTATGGCGTTGTAGACCATCATGAAGGCAAACAACGGGTCGGCGTAGTGCCCGCCGGATTCCACCGCTATGGCTCCCCTCGCGAGCTGTTCGGCAAGGTCGGGCAGGAAGTCCGTGGACGCGACGGCTATTTTCCCGGTCAACCCCAGGCCGTCAATCGCCGCGATAGCCCCCACCAGGGGGTCTCCGCCGCCGCCTGCCACTATAAGCGCGTCAATGTCGGGATTGGCGGCGATAATAGCCTCCGCCGTCGCTCTGCCGGTATCGGAGGTGGTTCCGCCGTACTGAGGCTCAAGCAGTACCGCCTGGTCGTTCGGGTTGGCGGCGTTCCATTCCTCGACGCCCTTCCTGTACCCTTCCCATCTCCCCAAAAACGTCGCGTCGCCCGCTTCCCAGCCCTGAAGCGCGATTTTGCGGTTGCCCTTCTCGCACAAAATCCTCGCGAGGTTCGCGCCGTTGGCCACCTCGTCCTCGTGGACGGCCCCTGCGTAATAGGGGGAGGAGTTCGCCAGGGCGTATTCGTTCGGGTTATCCCGCTCGTTGATTACGCGGAAGAACTGAGCCACGTAGACCTTGTTCTGGTTTGCGTTGTTGATTACGGATCTCATCTCCGCGGAGGAGGAGTTGCAGATAATGATACCGTCGGCTCCGGCGGCTATCAGCGTTTCCACGGAAGCCGTAACCTGTTCGGAAATATGCGCCTGATCCACGTACATAATTCTTACGCCCAACGCCGCCGCGGCAACGTCAAGCAGCCTTTTCACCTGACTGCCCAGCGTATCCGTCGAACTCCAGATGGACACTCCGATAGTAATGTCATCCGCGGCAGCCGCGGGCCGCGCGGCCCCATTCGCGGAAAACGTACAAAAACCCGCAGCCATGACTAGCGCCAGCACAACCGCCAAGAACTTTTTCAAAAAAAATCCCTCCCCTGAATTGATGTGTGATATGCGACAGACCTGTCGCATGAAATGAACTGCGGCTCAAATGTACACTAATCGCATGGAGCAAGTCAAGGGCGCGGCAGTGAAAACGGTTTTAATTACATATCCCACACGGATATGGCGGCGGCGGCGCGAGTAAGCGGGAACGGCCGGTTGGTCAGGCAGATAAGGGCTCCGTGGCCGACGGCCATGCCAAGTTTTTCCAGCATGGCGAAACTGCCTATCATACGGTTATCAGGAGTGGCGGTTTTCTTGATTTCCACCGGATACAGCCTGCCGGCCTCGGCAATAATCAGGTCGATTTCCACCTTGTTCGTATCGCGGTAATAATACAGGCTTGGCTGACGGCCGTTGTGCAGGTAAGATTTCAGGATTTCCCCGACTACGAAAGTCTCGAAAATCGGGCCGCTCATCGCGCCGGCCATAAGCTGCGCCGGAGTGTTCCAATCGGTCAGATACGCAGCCAGCCCCGTATCCAGAAAGTACATTTTAGGCCGCTTGACAATGCGTTTGGTGACATTCTGATGATACGGCTGCAGCAGATAAATCACTCCCGAGGCGCGCAAAACCGACAGCCACGCTTTGACAGTGGGCACGGTCACCCCCACGTCGGAGGCCACCGAGGACATGTTAAGCTCCTGCCCCGTCCGCGCGGCCATCGCCTTGAGAAAGTTATAGAACGCCAGTTCATTGCCGATATTGGCCAATTGACGTATATCGCGCTCTATATAGGTTTTGATATAGGAGCTGTAAAACAGGCTCCAATCGGCGTTGGGTTTGGTTATCAAGCCGGGAAACGAGCCCTGCCAGATGATTTTATAGGTATCCTCGGCGCTTTGACGGGTCAACACGCCGGCAGGCTGGGGCGAAGGCAGGAACGGCCGGTGCAGATGGGCTTTGCCCTGGCGTTCGTGGAGAGAGAACCCCAGCAAGTCGATAATTGCCATACGTCCCGCCAAAGTCTCGGACACGCCCTTCATCAACAGAAACTGCTGCGAACCGGTCATCCATATCAGGCCGGTCTCGTCGGAGCCGTCAACCAGCATTTTGACGTGCGGAAACAGCTCCGGCGCGTACTGTACTTCGTCGATAAGCAGGGGCGGCTTGTTGGTCTCGAACAGCAAATACGGATCGCTTTTCGCCGCCGCCAGCGTCCGGGGATCGTCCATGGTCAGGCAGGTTCGCTCATCCATGCTTTTCAGCAGAGTCGTCTTTCCCACCTGCCTCATCCCGACCAGCATGACAACCTTGAAACTTTCGCCGGCCCGAGCAATGACTTTATCTATGGTGCGAGCGTGGAACATGGCAACCCAACACTCCTTAGTATTATTTAAAGCGCGGGTATAAATTATACTAATTTATTCAGGGAATCAAGAGATACTCCGCAGAGCTATAATTGATACATCAATAATTAGGGGTTTTGAAATTGATCTCTTTCGATGACGTTGAAACGCTGATAACGAAGCGCGCTTCTCCTGGAATCAGACCGGGGCTGGAGCGCATGGAGCGCCTTTTGTCTGTTTTGGGCGGCCCTCAGGGCGCTTACCCCGCGATTCACGTGGTGGGGACAAACGGCAAAGGCTCGACCTGCGCGTTTCTTGCTTCCGTCTTTCAGGCAGCCGGTTACAAGACCGGGCTGTACACAAGCCCTCATCTGGAAAGCCCGGGAGAGCGCCTGACCGTTGACGGACGCCTTCTAAGCCCGGAGCGCTGGATGGCCTGCGCCGAAAAAGTCGCTGAGGCGGTGTCCCGGGATGACTCGCTTCGCGCGGATCCTCCGTCTTATTTCGAGCTGGTGACGGCCGCGGCTTTTCTTTTGGCGGCGGAGGAAAAAGTCGATATCGCCGTCGTCGAAGCGGGTCTGGGGGGCAGGCTCGACGCCACCAGCCTGCTGACGGACGTGGTGTGCACGGGCGCGGCCTCCATTTCTATGGATCATACCGAATATCTGGGGAATACCCTGCAGGCCATAGCCGGAGAAAAATTCGCCGTGGTGAGAGCCGGCGTTCCGGCATGTTACCTTGGGGATAACGAGTCTTTGATACCGCTTTTCGAGCGTTTCTGCCGCGACGCGAAAGCGGAGCCGTTCGTCGTGTCGAGGGACGCCGTCCTCGGCGGCGTGGCCGTCACGGAGGACGGGTGCGTGTTCGATTTCTCCGCCGGCGGATTGGAGCTGAAACGGGTGCGGACGCGTATGCTCGGGCGGCATCAGGCGCTCAACGCGGCTCTGGCGCTTTCGGTTTTGTCGCGCGTGACGGACTGCGCAAAATTCAGCCGCCTTACGGAAGATACGATACGCGCGGGTATACTGAACGCCCGCTGGCCCGGACGCCTTGAAATCGTGTCGGGCGGGGGCGGCAAAAGTCCCTTAGTCGTTCTGGACGGAGGGCACAACCCGGACGGCGTCGCCAAACTTGCGGAAAGCGTGACCGAATTGTGGGGGGACAAAAAAATAGGCGTCGTTTACGCCGCGATGAAGGACAAGGACTATCCGGCCTGTATCGAAATCCTCGGCAAACTGGGGGCCGCGTTCTACGCAACCGCCGTTCCCGGCGCGGAGCGTTCCCTCACGGCGGAAGACGCCGCCTCCGCGCCCCGGAAGGAGCTTGTCCGCGGGGCGTTTGAAAACCCGCTGGCCGCCATTGCCGAGGCGTCGCGGGACAACGACGTGGTCCTCGTGTGCGGAAGCCTCTACCTCATCGGCTGGGCGCGCCCGAGAGTAATGCGATGAGACGGGACGCCGCGGTTCTTGAGGAATTTTCGGGTCAGCGCTGGTTTCGCCTGGCTGTGAGCGGGCTGGACGTCAGGTTTTTCCTTAGGGGCCCCATGCTCGACGCGGGAGGCGGAGGCGGCGCGGGTTCGCGGGCGGCGCTTTCGCCTCTCCTGGGAGTTTTGAGCGAGTCGTCCCGCCTGATTGCCCCAAGCCAGGTTCACGGAAAAACAATACTGGAGGCAAGCGCGGAAAACCTGATTAACGCTAAAAACATTGAAGCCGACGGGATTCTGTTCGACGCGCGCGAAGCCGGCAGGCTGGGGCTGGAAGCGTCCCTGCGTTTCGCGGACTGCGCGCCGGTTGTTGTCGCGCCTTCGCGTGAATGGGTTGAACTCGCCGGAGCGCCGTGGGTTCTGATGATGCACTCCGGCTACAAGGGCACGGTTCTGAACATTACGGGGGCAGGATTGGAAAAGGTGCGGGCACGTTACGGCGCGTCCGCGCTGGATGGAGCCTGGGCGTGGGTCGGCCCCTGCATAGGAGGGGCCAACTATCCCAGAAGCGCCGACGAGTGGACGCTGCGGGGCCTGAAGGCGTTCAGGGAAACAAACGTGAAAAACGAGGGAGAAAAGATTTTCTTCGACATAGCCGGGGAGCTGAGGCTCCAGTTGACGGACGCGGGAATAAACGAAAACAGCGTATTTCTTTCGGGCATAGACACATACGAACGCGCCGACCTGTGCTACTCGTACCGGAACGGGGAACGCGAGCTGCGCATGTTCCTGTGGGCGAATCCCGCCTGCGACACAGCTTTTGCCAACAGCTTGCCCATGAGCGTACATCTGTAAAAATATCCCGCCAACTTTATCTATAAATACCCATACCGAGCTTCATCAAATTTTGAAGTTCATATCACCGTAAACGCCGCCTCCCACACCTCTTTGCGCCAATATATCACCCCCTGATATGTACCTGAAGTCTGCATATTTCCGTCAAATCCATCTTCTCTGTCGTAAACCATTGTAATTACTGAACAAAAAACTCAAAACCCCCTCCTTTGAATGTCCTTTTTCTTACAAATGGTGCGTTCAATTCCAAACCGAAAGGGAGGGATACATGAAACCAGTCTGGCAAAGGAAAA
>WRKN01000088.1 GCA_009778055.1 Synergistaceae bacterium | reverse complement strand
GGGACTGCTTCTTCAAAGCCCCGGGCTAAACCCGGGGCTTTGACACTCAGAGTCACTTATCCATAAAAATCGCTTCCGGTTTCAGCCAGTCGCTTCCGGGGCGGGCCAGCAGCCTGGCGTTGCTGTAGGCCCATTCTAGGGGGAGTATAGTATGGCCGGTGTAGGCCTGAGCTCCCGGGCTTTTGTCGACGGCCATAGCCAAGTCTACTCGCTTCGGGTCTTCAAGGCAGAGAGGAATGAGAAACTGTATTTTCTTTTTCGTCGTAAAATACTGCGGTATTGCGGTTTTGTAATCCCAGAGTATTTTCCTCCTTGCCGTCTCGAGCGCGTTGTTTATTTTTTGCGTAAGGTCTTCAATTATCGCGTCGCTGAACTCGTCTTCCCTGAGATGTTTATACTTCGACAACTGGATTCTGTTTGTCCGTTCCTTGAATATGTGATCGAAGTCAGGGTATATTTCCATGTCCGGGTCAAAAAATAATTCAATCGCCTTGCTGTAGTACCGCGCTCTTTCCGGCAGCGGCCTGACGGCCAGCAATACGGTCCCGGACTTTGAACCGGGAACCGCAAACTGTTCAAATACATAAGGAGGGACGCCTTGCCTGCAGTCCGGGTTCTTTTTGAAAACGCAGTAGATCTCGCGTGAATATTCATCTATGAGGCCGGTGTTTAATATGGCGATCTCTTCCCCGTTTACCGACGCTTTTTTAATTTTTTTGTGGAAGTTGACGTCCGATTCACTGCTGCCCTGCATCCGCTCGGCCAGAATTTTGTCTTCGTCAGTCAGCCTTTCAAACGTGTGGGTTATGTAACTTCTGAGGATGGGGTATGGATCGCTGGGGTTGGAGTCCTTGTATGACCATTCTTCGTCGGGGCGGATGATGCTCTTCAGCTTTTCGATAAATTCCTGCCTGCTGCAGGCGGCGAATTGCCACAAGCTGTATGTGGTGCGCAGCAACAAGACCTCGCCGTTTTTCCCGGCAATATACTCCACGGGGGAACACGATTTGACGAAACTCAGCGCGTTTTGCACGTCAAATCTGATGGCGGCGTCACATTGGCATGGGGTTATCGAATTATCGTGATTTTTAATCGCGTATAACTTCTCTAAAACTTTAACCCTCGACGCTATGAAGCCTTTTTGTGTTTCTTCTTTGATGAAGCTGATAAAGTCTCCGTACTCTACGTAATTGTAAATAGGCGGAACAAAAATACTCTCGCCTTTGTTTTTTGTCTGCGCGAAAGCAAATCCATCGCGGTGCTTGCCATTTACAAATCCATAAGTACGTGATTCCGCGTCTTCTTCATCCATCTGTACGATATTGACGGCTTTTTCGTCGTCTCTTCTTGGGTTTTCAGCAAGCTCATAGCGCGCCTTGCCACCGACGAACAGCTCTTTAACGTTTAAGGACGGGCTTTCATTAAAACCAAAAAACCTGGGAATACTGGTGCCTGATTCACATATCCATCCAATTTTCTGCTTGAAATCAATTTTCGTAAATTCCCCTTCTGGCATGAACTATTCCTCCATAATAAAAATTATTCAGCGCGCCGCCTGCGTACATCCTTTCCGCGCCGACGCGCTGTAGGGTCCTGATTAAGGCCGCTCCATGCGCCCCATGAATAGAATAACGCCGTTATAATCATCCATCAGGCAGTATATAAACGGGTGATCCGCGTTGAACTTTATTATAGGCTCAGGCCTTGTCACCGCCGTCGCGCGTGTCATCCCCACCGCCGTCGCCGCCGCCGCTTCCGTCTTCTCCTCGTCCAGTTCTATGAAAGCCTTGTGAACGACAAAATCTATGTGAATTGCGTAGCCGTTTTTGCGCGGTTCCTCCACCATGCCGGAAAAGTCGGCGTCGTTGGTGAAGGCCAGATTCATTCCCAATTTCTTCAACGTTTCGCTGAGCGAATAACGGCGCTCGTCCTTGAACTTCGGCATCCGCAGCGTCACCCTTGAATAGCTCATATCGTCTGTCCACGAGGCCAGGGTTTCGTGCGTCAGCTTCTTTTCAAGCTCCCTCAACTGCGTGAACGACGAGTTTTTTCTGGGTAAAAGTATCAGCATGGAGAATCTCGGTATTCTATATGGAATCTTGAGCCACTGAGCGTCCGAATTTTCGCCGTAAAGGAAATGCCCCGTCCGGCGCATCATGGAAACGTTATGCTGCTCATCCTTTCCGGTACGGAAGGGTTCTTCCATGGTGAGCGCCTTGTCGAACGGTTCCAGCCAGGCTGAATCGAAGTAAATAGCGTTGACCAGAACCAGCTTCGTATCGGAAGTGACGTTGTTGACCTGCAAGAGGTCTTTGATTCTGTCGCGGGTTTTTTGAGCGACCCAGTCGTTGATTTCCAGGCGCACGCTCTCATGGGCGTTTGAAAAATCGGCCGCCTCCGCGCCCGCGCCGTAATATTCCCTTGTGAGCGCTTCATAGTCAGGGGTGAACTTTTCCCCCCTGTCGAGCCACAGCCTGTTGGCTATGCTGAGCGAACCGGTTTCGTCCGGGATGGAGTCGAAACGGTCCTGTAAAGACTTCATCGCCGCGTGTATCTCAGTTTCGCGCCCTGTGAAGCGCAGCGCTTTCGCCATTTCCTCGCCCGTATCGCCTTTTGCCCCCGCGTAGGTCATAGCCAGAACCGACGAAATACTGTAGGGGGAGAAAAATAAATTGCCCTCTTCCTCCGCCAACACGCCGTAAAGATCGACCGCGAAGGCGTTGACGGCATCAGCCGCCTGAGCGACCCCAACCCGCGCGTCCGGCGCTGGGTCGCTTTGCTCCGCTGCATCCGCGCCGGGCGGCGAAAACCAAATCACCGACAGACACGTGAGCAGCAAACATAAAAAGTAACGCATGACATACCCTCCTCAATAAGGCGACAACATGATAGATTAGCTTAAATGCAATCCCTGAAATAGGCAAGAGCAAATTATAGATGCAAATGTTAAGATGGCGTCGCCTGGAAGTTGAAAGGAGATGTCCTTTGTTATAATTGACCGGTGTTTCATCTTTATTAGGAGGTGGGGTTATTGAAGAAGTTTTGTTTGTTTCTGTTCGTCCTGTGTTTGTGCGCTGCGGCCGGGAGCGCGTTTCCGGCGTGGGGGGATACCGTCCGCGCTCCCGTTCCGGTTGAGGAGATCAACCCCGGTTATGTCTACGTAGGGCCTGTGGGCGACGGCGGATGGACTTTTATGCAGGACGCCGGACGCCGCGCGGTTGACGAGGCGTTCCCAGGGTTGAAAAGCTCCATCGCGGAGGGAGTCGAGGAAGGGCCGGCTTCGGTGGCCGTCATGGAGCGTATGATACGCCAGAACAACTCCAAACTGCTCTTTGCCTGCTCCTTCGGCTATATGGACTTTGTGCAGGAAGTGGCGGGAAGGAACCCCGACGTCACTTTCATACATGTCTCCGGCTACAAGCGGGCCGACAACGTCGGAACGCTTTTCGGCCGCATGTATCAGCCGCGCTATCTGTCCGGCATGGTGGCAGGCAGCCTCAGCAAGAGCGGCAGCATCGGCTACGTTGCCGCCCACCCCATTCCCGAGGTCATCCGCATGATCAATGCGTTCACTTTAGGGGTGCGCGCGGTCAACCCCGACGCGACCGTCAGGGTAATATGGCTCTTCTCCTGGTATGACCCGGGCAGGGAAAGAGAAGCTGCCACCGCCCTGATAGAAGCGGGCTGTGACGTGCTTGGAATGCACGCCGACACCGGCGCTGTGGCTCAGGCCGCCGAAGAAGCCAGCGTCTACGTTATAGGCTACAACAACGATATGAGCCGGTTTGCGCCTACAATGCACCTTACCGCGCCGATCTGGAACTGGGAAAAACTCTTCGCTCCAGTCGTCCGGCAGGTCGCCGACGGAACGTGGAAGTCCGAGGACATATGGTGGGGCATGAAGGAAGGCGCGGTTGACCTTTCCCCCTTCGGCCCGGCGGTTCCTGAAGACGTCCAAAAGATAGTTAATGACGAAAAGGCGCGCATCATCTCCGGGGAGCAGCTTGTTTTCACCGGGCCTCTCAAGGATCAGGCCGGAACCGTCAGGGTTCCGGAGGGCGTATCCATGTCCGACGCCGAAATGTGGAGTATGGACTGGTTTGTCGAAGGAGTACTGGGCGACATCCCAAGGTAAGCGCCGTAGTTTGTTTTTGTGCCGTTACGCTGTGGCGCGGCCGGGGATAAACCCGGCCGCGTTGCCATATCCGCAGGATAATCCCCACATCAGCGTTGAATATGGTATGATACCCTCCGTCAAAACAGGTGACTTTAGGATTATTACTGTTTTGACAGCGAGAATGTAGGCAGCCAGGAGGGATTTATTAATGGTTCAGGTTATGGAAAACGAAACACAGGAAACAATGGAAACGCAGGAAACAATGGAGGACATGATGGATCAGATCGCCCTTTCCGACCTTCGCAAAGGGGAAATACGATCCGGCGTCATCATAAGCGAAACGGAGAACGGGTGGCTGGTGGACGTCAGTTACAAATGCGAAGGGTATCTTCCCGCCAAGGAATGGACGCACCATATTTTGGTTGGGGACGCGGAAAGACCGAGCGTGGGAGACACCGTCGAGGTTCAGGTCGTCAACATCCGCGAGGGGGAGGAAGCGCAGCTCCTGTTGAGCCGCTGGCGTCATGAATTTGACCGCCGGTGGAACGAATTTGAAAACGAACTCGCCCGGAGCGAGATCATTTCGGCCAAGGGTCTCCGTAAGGTAAAAGGAGGACTGATGGTGGCATGTTGCGGGCTGGAGGGGTTCATACCCATCTCCCACCTTGCCGCCGACGGCAGGGGAGTAAATCTCAACAAGTTCGTGGACGAGGTTTTTGACGTTAAATTACTTGAAAAAGACCGCCGGAAAAACAGGATAGTGTTTTCCAGGAAATCGCTTGTTGAGAAAGAAACCGCCGAACAGCGCGCCAAATTTTACGAAAACGTCCAGGAAGGCAGCGTCATAGAAGGAGAGGTCAGCAGCCTGACCGATTTCGGCGTATTCGTAAACATCGGCGCGGTCGACGGCCTGGTGCACATGAGCGAGATATCTTGGAAGCGCAACGTGCGGGTCAAAGACGCTTTCAAGAAAGGCGATAAAGTCACGGTCAAAGTGATAGGCATAGACCGGGAAAACAACAGGATATCCCTGAGCATAAAACAGGCCGGCGGAGATCCTTGGAGTTCGGTGATAGAGCGCGTCAAAAAAGGTTCGGTAATCACCGGGCCGGTAACCAACGTAACGGATTTCGGGGCTTTCGTGGAGATAGAGCCGGGCGTTGAGGGCCTTATCCACATCGGCGACATAAGCTGGGCGAGGATTCTTCACCCGAAAGAAGCGTTCCGCAAAGGGCAGGAGGTGCAGGTGCAGGTGCTCGAGGTTGACACCGTAAAGCGCCGCGTCAGCCTTGGCTTCAAGCAGCTTCACGATCCGTGGAAAGACATCGAGGAGCGTTATAAAAAAGGGCAGGATATTACCGTTAAGGTTGTACGCTTGGCTGATTTCGGAGCGTTCGTCAAGATAGAGGAAGGCGTGGAGGGGCTGATTCACATCTCCCAGCTCAGTACCAAGCGAGTGGAAAAACCGGGCGACGTTCTGCATGAAAAGCAGGAAGTGATGGCGCGGATAATCGAGGTTAACCCCGACCAGCGCAGGATACGCCTTTCCATCAGTGCCCTGGAGGAACAGGAATCCCCCCGCGCCGCCCGCGACGAGGAAAAGAAAAGACGCGAACCCTCCCGCGCGGAGCAGGAAAAACCGCAAAAGAACGTGCAGGACGAAGTGGTCAACTACACCATGGGCGACCTGTTCAAGGATCAGAACATCAATTAAAGACCAAGCACATACCGAAGCGGAAGCGGGGCGTTACGCCCCGCTTCTGTGCTTTTATAAGAGGTAACTTCCGGTTACCCTGTTCCGCCCGTCAATTTTGTTATGTTAATGCCCTAGAGAATTTTTGTTGATTTCTTAAGGGGATGGGCGCATGTGGAAGAATTTCAGGATAAGAACTAAAATGCTGCTTGCATTCGGCTTGGTTTTGGCGGTGTTTGGAGCAACCATCTTTGTAATGTGGACATATCTGGACCGCATCAAACGCGAAAACGAATTTATCTCCGGCAAAGTAATCCCCGCGCAGGAGCTGTGCTCGAATATCAACGTTGAAGTGGACGCGCTCTTTATCGCGCTGCATATTTTCCGAACCGATCAGACGATGGAAAACGTCGAGGCCGCCAAACGTTGGATAGCGGCAATTCAAAAGACGATGAGAGAAATATCCGCCTTTTACGCCGACGCCCCGGAGGTCGACGCCCTGGCGCACCAGGTGAACGAAGTGTTCCCCAGGCTGAACGCGTACTTTAGGCGCATAGAGGACTGCGTGGCGGCCACTTTCAGGAAAAACGAACTCTATGACTCGATGGGGGCCATAGGCGGCAGGCTCTCCTCGAAGGCTCAAAATTTCAGGGATACATTGAGAGAACATTACCGGCAGGAGGTAACGGTTATCGAAGAAGCCGCCGATATCATGATAAAGCTGGAAGAAACGCGCCGTTTCCTGCACAGCTCCGTGCTCGGCGGGAACGTCGCCGCCTTGAACTCGCTTTTGAGGACGCTCGAAGAAAACACCGGCCCCTCGATCACGGCTCTCAGGGACAGGCTCGACGCTCCGGACCTTCGGCGTATGGCTGATGACATATCAGCCGAAGTGAAAAATTATCAAAACACTATGCGGGAGTTCATCGCGCAGTACATAAAAATGGAAGACATCGTGCGGGATAGGACGGTTATGTCCGAAGCGATCGACGCGGAGACCAAAGGTTCCGTTAAATTGACCCAGGAACGGGTGGCGGCGCTTTCGCAAAGCACCCTTCAAAACCTGCACAGATTGACGACGATCATGTCCTTCTCGGCGATTTTTGCTGTTTTGTTTGGGATAGGGATTGCGCTTTTCATCTCCGGCGCCATCTCCGCCCCCCTCGCCACGATCGTTGGTTTGGCCAAACGCATAGGAGACGGCGAACTGACCATCGAGGCGAAGGACTTCAACTATGAGGGCGAGGACGAGCTGGGTCTCTTGGTGGACTCGATGTCAGCCATGGTCACGACCCAGGAGAAGGCGTTGAAACAGGTGGTATACGTTTCCAACAGCCTTGCGGACAGCATGTCCGACCTTTCCGCCATTTCAAAGGAAGCCGACTCTTCGATGTCGGAGGTCAATATCTCGATAGACCAGGTAGCCGCGCTCAGCGAGAGCAACAGCTCCGCTCTTGAGGAATGTAACGCCGGCGTCGAGGAACTGAGCGCCGGAGCGGACACCGTGGCCCAGTCCGCCACGGACACCGCGGCATTTATAACGCATACGACGGAGGCTTCCAACAGGGCAATTCAGACCGTGGACAGAGTTATCGGCGGAATGCGTGACGTGGACAGGAACGCCAAAGAAAGCGAAAGCAAAATCAAGCAACTGGTCGACTCAGTCGAAAACGTCAGCAGCTTCGTCTCCGTCATCACCGGAATCGCCGACCAGACGAACCTCCTGGCTCTCAACGCCGCCATCGAGGCGGCGCGGGCAGGCGAGGTCGGACGCGGATTCGCCGTCGTGGCGGAAGAGGTTCGTAAGCTCGCCGAAGAATCCGCGCGTGCCGCGCAGAATGTGAACTCCATAATCACCATTCTCCAGAGCGGGGCTCAGGAGAGTATCAAGGCAACCATCGAAGCGGGCCGTATGCTCGGCGATACCCTCGTCCAGGCGGGGCAGGCGCAGGAAGAGCTGAACAGCGCTCTCAAAGAAATGAACAAGGCCAACGACTCCGTTCAGAACATAGCAGCCGTAGCCGAAGAGCAGGCCGCCTCCTGCAAGGAAATCGCCACCGCCATCGACAGCGCCACCAAGTCCACTATGGCGGTTGTCGAAACAATATCGAACATCCGCAGGGCCGCCGACGCAACCGCCAACGCGGCTCAAGGCGTGGACGAACACTCCGAGACCATGAGCGGGCACTCCAAAAACTTGCTGGAAGTGCTGTCCCATTTCAAATTAAGCAAGTAAGTAGGAGGCGGCAGGTACCTCTGTATGAGGTTCTTGCCGCCTCTGTCTTGTTATGGACTATGAAGTCTTTTTAGCAACAGGAAAAACTAATCAATGCCCTCCAGGGAGTCTATCATCTTTCCGATGTCGGCGTGCTCGCCGATGATGCTGAGAAACAATATCCATTCGTCCCCTGCAACGATGCCTTGACAAGCAACTCCGTGTTCGTTCTCGAACTCAAACATATACGCGTCTTCGGCCTGTGTCAGATTTTTGCCGTTCAGTTCTCCCCGCAGCGCCTCCGCGATTTCCTGCAGGGGCATCTTGTCCTCGTTCTCGAAGCTGGAAACGGTAAGCGCTGCCGAGTCGTCCGGCGCGGTGAAACCTACGGTGTAATTTTCCTTGTCCTCTTCCACCTTCCAGCCGTCGGCCACGTCAATGGAAAATTTAAGATCCTTGAACGTCATAGTCTTGGCTTCGGAAGAAACCCCAAACACCGTAAAAACCGCCAACAACGCAACTGCCACCGCCACATACGTTTTCTTCACCACAAAAACCTCCTGTAATTTGTTTTCAGCAGCTAGTATATCATTTCAGTCTAACTGTCGTCGCCGCTCCCGCTGTCGCTTTTGGCCGGGAGGTACAGAATGATGACGTTAGCCACTTTCTGGGCAGGCATTGACTGCAGCCAGATGTTTCCCGGCCCGGTGAGCGTCGTAAGGAAAAGCCCCTCGCCGCCAAAGAGCCCGGCGCCCAATTTTTTCTGCAAATGCACGGCCAGCGTAACGCTTTTTGACGCCGCTAGGAACGCGCCTTTTTGGCAGACTATGTTTTGCCCCTGGGCCAGGTCAAGCGCGACTATGCTCCCCGGAAAGCTCGAAGAAAACGCTATCATACCGGGGCCGCGTTCCGCTTTGTAAGTTGCCATGAACATCGATTCGCCCGAAAACATACGTCCCAGCCCTTTAAGAAAACCGCCTTCCATGTTCGTGTTCCCAACAACACCAACTTTACGTTGCGCCAGATGTAGTTGACAAATGATAAACAATGCGCTACTGCGGATCATGTCGGATAGAACACAACAAGCTTATGTTGCCCCTAGCAAAGCATAAGCTGTATAATGCTGTACAGAAAGGGGATGATGATTGTGTCAACTAAATCAATTACTGTACGTGTGGATGAAGAAACAAAAGTCCAAGCTGAATCCATCTTAGAAGATATTGGGATAAACGTTACAACTCTTTTCAACGCTTGTTTAAAAGCCGTGGTTAGAGAAAAAAGAGTACCCTTTGCTTTAGTCAGTAAGGGATACGACCAGATTATAAGGGAAAAATTAGAGGAATCCTTGTCTGTAGCCGCAAACCCCAATGCCAGGCGCTACGCTCATGAGGAAATTTTTGCGCCGCTTAGGGATAAGTTTGGATATGATATATAGGCTTGAATATATTTCAACTTTTTACACGGACGTGTTGCATGTTATTGAAAATCTTGAACAGGGCACTCCAAAAACTTGCTGGAAGTGCTGTCCCATTTCAAGCTGACAGATAACGAAAGGCGCGTACAACATTCGGCAAGGCGGCATTGACCCGTTGCGCACCGGTGTTATAATGTTCAATATTATTTAAAAAGCCGGGCTGGCGGAATTGGTAGACGCACGGGACTTAAAATCCCGAAGGCTCAGGTCTGTGCGGGTTCGAGTCCCGCGCCCGGCACCAGAAACAAATCAAATCCGCTCAACCAAATTAAA
>WRKN01000087.1 GCA_009778055.1 Synergistaceae bacterium | reverse complement strand
GACGCGAAGCGGCAGAAAGAGAGCGGCGCGAGGCGGAGGAAAGAGCGAAGCGCGCGTCGGCGGAAAGAGCGCGACGCGAAGCGGCAGAAAGAGAGCGGCGCGGAGCGGCGGAAAGAGAGCGGAGAGCGCAGCGCGAGGCGGCGGAAAGGCGTGAAGAAGAAAGGAGGCGTGAGGAAGAAAGGATGCGCATAGGCGGGTGGCGCGTGTCGGAGTCGCGCATGAGGGAAATTCGCAGGGAGCTGTTGGTAGGTACAGAATCTAGCTCAGAACAGCTTAGGGTGTACTTTACGCCCTACCTCGAACCATCTATATTTGACAACCGCGCTTACCGGTTCAGTGTCGATAACGGATTCGGTATCGATAACATGTACTTTTGGGTAGGCATTGACCTAAGAGCTCTTGGAATTGGCGACGGCGTCAGACAAATCTTGAGCGAAAGCGCTCATGAAGCTTCGCTTTATGCCACGCCGGATGAAGAGGCCCCGTACACCACCCAAAATATAGTTTGGATGCCGGTGCGGTAGTGGGCAAGGAGTAATTCTATTATGCCGGTCAAGACGTGCTCATCATGCGGCAATATGATAATCGATCCTTCGTTGCATTGTACCACGTGCGGAGCGATACCGGAGGCGTCAAATGTCGTGCCGCCTGAAATGGCGGCGGACGTCAGCTTAGCGGCTCGTGGCACAGATCGCAATTACCAGTACGACGTATTCATTTGTTTCAAAAACAGCGATCAAGACGGAAAGGCCACAGAAGATAGCGGCATCGCGACTCGACTCCATGACTATTTGCAAAGCAGGCGCTTGCGTGTTTTCTTGAGCGTACGGGAGCTGGAATTCCTGGGCAAAAGCCAATACACCAACGTAATCGATAAAGCTCTGGAAACGTCCCAGTTCATGATTGTCGTGGGCTGCAGCCGGGAAAACCTGGAGTCGGAGTGGGTACGTTACGAGTGGAGCAGTTTCCTTAACGATATCCGCAGCGGTTTCAAACAAAACACCGAGGTGTATGTCCTCTATCGGGGGATGGAGTTTGCCGATTTGCCGCGAGCCCTGCGTCAGAAGCAAGCTTTTGACGTTGATGAGGACGACGCTTTCCGCAAGGTCTGCAGTGTTATACAAGGCGCCATGTATGGATACGCTCATTCGCTGCCGACGCCTGCGGCAATGCCGACAAAAAAACCTGCCGGTATAGGCTGGAATAAAACTGCTGCGACGGCTGTAATCGCGATGCTGATCTCTGTGCTGTTGATCGGAAGATGGGGTTATGCCCGATATAACGAGAACTTTAATAACAGGCTTACCGAATTACGGGATGGGGCCTACAGAGCTGCAGAAGAGCGCCTGAATCGCCTAGCTGAAGAACAGCGCATAGCCGAAGAAAAACGCTTGGCCGAAGAACGGCGCATAGTCGAAGAAGAACGCGAGGCCGAGGCGCGGGCGGCAATTGCGGACCGCGAAGCCTCCATAATCGAAGACGACCTAGACAAAATGAGGAGTGCGACCCGGATGTTCGCTACGGCGAACATGGACAGAGTCACGAGCTCCTTCAGCCTAACCAGTGTTACGCCGCTTTTGCCCTATCTTGAGCCCAAGTTTAACAACCCCGTTTACCTGGTGCATTTTCATGGTGGCTTTGTGTGGTGGGTGGGCTTTGACCTGAAAGCCGCCAGGATGGACGATGGCGTCAGAGAAAAATTGAGACAAAGGGCATACTTAGTTGGGCTTCATGCCGAGCCGGCGCCAAATCGAGATTCTGCCCAGCCGTACACCGACCAGGACGCGGTATGGATGATAGCGCGGTAGCGAATCCGATTGAGCGGTATGCATGTGTCTTCGCTACTCATGAAGCCTTGATAGCAAATGTTTTTCAGGGACCATTCTTTGATGCAAAACGGCGACAACGGATATATGCGTTTTTGAAACGGTGTAGTAAATGATATGACTGACATAAACGATACTACGAATCTCGCGTCCAAGATTTAGGCTTTGGGAACGGTCAATACCTATAGAAGGGCGTTTCGCTACGAGTTTGATTTTATCGTAAAGGTTGTTTAAATACCCTTCCGCTTTCCGGCGGCCCCATTGCTCCAGCGTAAAACGCCGGATAGAAGCAAGGTCATGTTTAGCTTTGCCGGTGAGGCGCCATTGTTTGATACTCAATCGTACTTTCCCGCCATCAAATCTTGAAAGAAAGCGTCGCCATCTTCGACATTACCATCTTCTATATCTGCGAGAGCTTCTTGAATGTGTTCCCGCACATAACGAAGCTTTAATTCTTCCGTTTCGTTGTAGTCCTCAATAGATACGATCATAGCAACCGGTTTTCCGCTTCTTGTAACTTGTACCGGCGCTTTTTGGCTTTTCAACAGGACTTCGCCGAATCGGTTTTTTGCTTCGTTTGCTGTGAAAATCTCCATGACACACCTCTTTTCAGTCGATTTCGGTCAGCCAATCATTTTCGCGCTCCCCTTCACAAAAAGTATAGCTGAATTTCTCATAAAATATAACGCTATGTTTTTTGTCAAAAGGTAACTCTTGGGACAGCTTGTCACTCCATAAAATTGTTAATATACTCCCAAAATCTAAATCAGGAGGATCTATATGAACCGTACTGCCTGTAAAAGATTGATTGCCGTGTGCGTTATAGCCCTGTTTGCCGTATTTTCGGCGATGGGAGATAAGAGAGCGGATGCCGCGGCGCATCCTCCGGTGAAGGGGGGGCCTGGAGGACTTGTTTTGTCCAGTAACAGGCTTGCCGACGAGATTGGGCAGAAAATACTCGACAGCGGCGGCAACGCGGTTGACGCCGCTGTGGCGGTCGGGTACGCCTTGGCGGTCGTGCTTCCGTCAGCCGGCAACATTGGCGGCGGCGGTTTTGCGCTTATATACGACGCCGGCAAGGAAACGGTCGCGGTCGATTTCCGCGAGAAGGCGCCGCTCGCCTCGTCGAGGGACATGTACCTTGACGAAGACGGCAATGTGATACCAGGCGCCGGCACAGTGGGTTACAAAGCCGCAGGCGTACCGGGAACGGTGAAAGGGCTCAACGCTATGCTCTCCAAATACGGGACGAAATCGCTGGAGGAGATAATTGCCCCGGCAATTCAACTAGCCGAGGAAGGTTTTGCGGTGGACGGCTTCGAGGAGATGGCGATGGCCGAGTACGCCGACAAGTTCAAAATGTTCGAGTCGTCCGGGAAATATTTCCTGAAAGCCGACGGAACCTCTTACAAACAAGGAGAATTGCTGGTGCAGAAAGACCTGGCCGAAACGTTAAAGCGTATAGCCGGGGAAGGGGACGACGGGTTTTATAAAGGAACGACCGCAAAGCTCATAGCCGGCGACATGGAGAAAAACGGCGGCCTTATAACGCTGGAGGATTTGGAAAAATACGATATAGCGTGGCGCGAACCGGTCAAGGGGACATACCGCGGATACGAAATAATTTCCATGAGCCCTCCAAGCTCCGGCGGCACGCACCTGCTGCAAATACTCAACGTGATGGAAAACGCGAACATCGGCGAACTCGGTTTCGCGTCTTCGGAAACTATCCGCGTTATGGCGGAGGCCATGCGGTACGCTTACGCCGACCGCGCCGAGTACATGGGCGACCCCGATTTTGTAAGCGTACCGGTCGCCGAGCTGACATCCAAGAAATACGCCAGGCTGATATACGAAAAGATCAAAGCCTCCGAAGGCGCGACGCCAAGTTCCGAAATAAAGCCGGGGCTGTCTAAACTAAAAGAGGGTTCCAGCACAACTCACTACTCCGTCGTCGATAGAAACGGAAAAGCGGTATCGGTGACTTACACTATCAATGATTTGTATGGCAGCGGCGCAGCCGTAATGGGGGCAGGTTTTCTTCTGAACAACGAAATGGACGATTTTTCGGCCAAACCGGGGGTTCCGAACATTTTCGGCATGGTGGGCGGCGACGCGAACGCGATAGCTCCCGAAAAGCGCTCGTTAAGCGCGATGACTCCCTCGCTGGTATTGAAGGACGGCAAATTGTTCATGGTGGTTGGAAGCCCGGGCGGCCCAAGAATAATCACCGCGACGCTGCAGGTGATTTCAAACGTCATCGACCACGGAATGAACATCAGCGAGGCCGTTGTGGCTCCGAGAATCCACATGCAGTGGCTGCCCGACGAACTGCGGTACGAGAAATACGGCCTGGTGAAGGACGTGGCGGACAGGCTGGAGGACATGGGCTACACTCTGGCTTTGAGAGATACAATGGGCGACGTAAACGCGATTCTGGTCGACACGGAGACGGGGGAAGTCTCCGGATCCCGCGACCCAAGACGCGCATACTGAGCATAATAAACCTGAAAGGAAGGCTGTCATATGAATAAGCCGTTTAGAAAACTGAAAGCGCTTTTGGTTTCTTTCTTCATTGTCATATTTTGGGCAGGGGTCGGGTTTCCCGCGGAAAATACGGCCAAGTACATTTTCCTTTTCATCGGGGACGGAATGTCGATACCCCAGAGGGCCGCGGCGGAACTCTACCTGACCGGCCTGAACAGCCCAAAAGACCTGATGTTAGCTCTTTTGCGCGAGCAGGGCAAATTTCACCGCGACAATGGCGTCGCGGATTTCAACCCCTCGGTTCAGCGGTTGTTGATGAATACCTTTCCAGCCCAGGGTTTACAAACCACTTATTCGGCCAACGCGCTGATTACGGATTCCTCCTCCTCGGCGACGGCCATGGCGACGGGACGCAAGACCAGAGACGGGGTGGTCGGCATGGACCCCTCGGCGCGGGAAAACTACGTCTCCATGGCAAAGCTGGCCAGGGACAAGGGCATGAAGGTCGGCGTCATCTCAACCGTATCCATCGAACACGCGACCCCCGCGGCTTTTTACGCCTCTTTACCCAACCGCAGGGACTACTATGAAATCGCTCTTCAGATACCCGAAAGCCGGTTCAACTTTTTCGGCGGCGGCGGATTCAACTATCCCCGAGGAGCTGCAGGGGACCGAAAGGACGTGGCGGAGGCGCTGAACGAAGCCGGTTACAAGGTGTACGACACGCGGGAGGGCTTCGGCCGGATCACAGCCGGAGACGACATGGTCGTGACGATCAATCCGGTCCTCGACACCCAGGCGGCTCTCCCTTACGCGATCGATCAAAAGGAGGGAGATATCTCGTTAGCGGAGTTCGTGGCGAAGGGTATCGAAGTTCTCGACAACCCAAACGGTTTTTTCATGATGGCCGAGGGAGGCAAGATCGATTGGGCCTGTCACGCTAACGACGCTGTGGCGGCAATCAATGACGTTCTCAGCCTCGACGAGGCCGTGAGTGTGGCGTATGAGTTTTACAGGAAGCGCCCGAACGAGACGCTCATTGTAGTCACGGGCGACCACGAAACCGGAGGCATGACCATCGGTTACGCCGGCACGCGCTACGACCTGTTTTTGATGAAACTTAAAGCTCAGAAGGGGTCTTACCTCGCGTTCAACGAGGAGTTCGCCGCCTTCAAAAAAGCGAATCCCAACGCGAAACTGGAGGACTTCCTGCCTTTGGCGGAGAGCTTTTACGGGCTGAAACGCCACGACAGGGAAACGATGGAGAAGCTCGGCGAGCAGGCGAAAAAAGGGGACGCCGCTGCATACGAGGCGCTGGGCATGGCCCTCGGGGATCATGAAATGGAGATCCTGGCGTCAGCCTTTGACATGAGCATGAAGGACCATGCGGAACGCCCCGTCAAATCGGACGAATACTATATCTCCTACGGAACTTACGAGCCCATAACCATCACGCTCACCCGTATTCTGAACCGAAAGGCCGGCATAGGCTGGACGACCTATTCGCACACGGGGCTGCCGGTACCCGTTTCCGCCATTGGCGTGGGGCACGAGCGCTTCAACGGATACTACGACAACACCGATATTTTCAAAAAAATTGTCACCGCGGGAGGTCTTTAGCGGGCAGGCAGTGTAAACTTTGCCGCGCAGGTCGGTTTCACGGTAAAATAACCTTCAAAGGAGTCAGTAGATTTGAGTGGGTCAATATTTTCAGGAGGTGAATGGATGTGAGTTCCGAGAAAGGTAAATTTTTATTTTTTGTGGACGACATCTACGAAGATCTGGAGCTTTGGTATCCTAAGATGAGGCTGATAGAGGCTGGGGCCGAAGTTGTCGTCGCCGGGCCAAGGGCGGAAACCATATATGCCGGTAAACACGGCTACCCCTGCGCGAGCGACGCCGCCATTCAGGATATGCGGGAAAAGGACTTCGCGGGGCTGGTCATTCCGGGGGGCTTCTCGCCGGACAAACTGCGCCGCGTGGACAAGGTGAAGGAGTTGACGCGGGAGTTCATGGCGTCGGGAAAACTTGTGGCGCACATATGCCACGGAGGCTGGATCCCGGCGTCCGCCGGGATATGCCGGGGCTTCAGGATGACCGCAAGCCCCGGCATCAAAGACGACCTGATCAACGCGGGAGCGATCTGGGTGGAAGGCGAACCAGTGGTCGTCGATCGCAACATGGTTTCCAGCCGGAGCCCGAACGACCTCCCGTGGTTCATGAAAGGAATATTCAAGTTTCTGGGCTGGGTGTAACCAGGACGGCTTCACGGTAAAATAGAGCCCAAAGGAGTGAGCGGATTTGAGCGGATCAATCCCGGAAGGGCTCAAGATCACCCCCTGGCTGGCCCAGTACAAAAAATGGAAAGAGGAGTACCCCGACGCGCTCTTGCTGTTTCGCATGGGGGACTTTTACGAGTGCTTCTTCGACGATGCCCGCGAGCTGTCGTCGATTCTGGACATAGCCCTGACCAGCAGGGATTCCGAAAAAAATATCCCCATGGCCGGTATTCCCCATCACGCGCTGCCGATGTACCTGGGGCGTTTGATAAAGGCGGGACGCCGCGCGGCGATATGCGACCAGGTGGGGGAAGCAGACGGCAAAACCATCGTGGAGCGGCGCGTGGTGCGCGTTGTCACGCCGGGGACGTACCTGCCGGAGGAGTCCGCGGACAAGGGGGACAACACGGGTAATCTGGCGGCTGTGTGTCCGGCTGGCAAAGCAGATAAAAATTTTCTTGCCGTGGCGCTTCTGTCCACCGAGACGGGACGCCTCGAGGCCGGGACGCTTCCAGTTGACGAGGCGGCGGCGGTTTTGTCGGCCTTCGCCCCGGGGGAGGTGCTCTGCCCGTCGGGGGTAAACGCCGAAAAATTCCCGCCGTCCATACGCTCGTTCCCCCTTCTGCCCCAGGCAAACGAGATATTCAAAACCTCCGTAGCGGCAAGCCGCCTAAAGACGGCCCTGTCCGCCGCGCGGCTCGACGGGTACGGCCTGACCGACGACGACCCCTGCGTGGGGGCGGCATGGGCCGTGCTGGACTACCTTTCATCGACGCAGTTCAGCGCGGTGCGCCACGTGCTGCGAGTGTTTCCGCTGAAGCCCGGAGACCGCATGTACCTGGACGAATCCGCTCTGAAAAATTTGGATTTGATGCCCGACAACATGGGAAATACAGGCAATAACGCGGACTACTCCCTTTTCTCCTGCCTGAACCGCTGCCGTACCCCCATGGGGCGCAGAACCCTGAGAGATTGGCTTCTGCGCCCTCTTTTGGACCCCGTGGGTATTTCCAGGCGTCAGGACGCCATCGGGCTTCTTGTCCACGACCCGGCCGCGCTCGACGAGCTGCACGACGCTTTATCCGCCTGCCGCGACGTGGAACGCGCCCTTTCCCGGCTTTGCATCGGCACGGGAACCCCTAGGGACGTCGGGGGCATACGCGACACCCTGCGCGTTCTGCCGAGGCTGAAAGCCTTTTCCTTTGCCGAGCCCCTGGCCGACGCGCTGCGCTCAATCCCGGACATGAACGACCTGACGGAATTTCTCGAACGGGCGATTGAGGAGAACCCGCCCAGAGTATTGGGGGCCGGGCCGACGGTGCGGTCGTCGTTCAACGAGGAGCTGGCCTCGTGGCGCTCCGTCAGCGAGAACGGCGAGGCCTGGCTGGCCGAGTACCTGGAAAAGGAAAGGGCCGCCACCGGCAGCCCGCGACTGAAGACCGGGTACAACAAAGTGTTCGGTTACTATCTGGAGATAGGCAAGACAGGGCTGGAAACAATCCCCCCGCACTACGAGCGCCGTCAGACCCTCGTCAACGCCGAGCGATTCGTTACAACGGAACTCCGGGAATTTCAGGAAAAAATGGGGCGGAGCGAGGGGGAGATCGCCCGAATCGAGGCGGAGCTTTTCCGTGAAATCATTGAACGCGCGGTTGAGCGGGGAATGGATTTGCAGATGCTTGGGCGGGTATTGGGCCTTCTGGACTGCGTGGCGTCCCTCGCCCGCGTAGCCAGGGAGCGAGGCTACGTAAAGCCGGAGGTTAACGCCTCGCTTGCCCTGCATATAAAGGGCGGACGGCATCCCGTCATCGAGACGGCTCTTTCCGACGCGTCCTTCGTGCCCAACGACGTGACTCTCGGTGAAGGCGACGGGGCGCAGGGGCATAACCCGCGCATAATCATACTCACGGGGCCGAACATGGCCGGGAAATCAACATGGCTGCGCATGACGGCGCTTTTGGCGATCATGGCCCAGGCCGGGTCGTGGATTCCGGCGGAGAGCGCGTCAATAGGGCTGATAGACCGCATCTTCACCCGCATAGGGGCGCGCGACGACTTGGTGCGCGGCAACAGCACCTTCATGGTGGAGATGCTGGAGACGGCGAACATTCTGAACAACGTCACCGAACGCAGCCTCGTCGTCCTGGACGAAGTCGGCAGGGGAACGTCGACCTGGGACGGGATGAGCATAGCCTGGGCGATTCTCGAACACCTGCATCAGGGGGACAAATCCGCCAGGCCGCCCCGCGTGCTTTTCGCCACGCATTACCATGAGCTGACGTGCCTGGAGGAACGGCTGAAAGGGGTAAAAAATTTCAGCATGGCGGTTACGGAGGGAGACGACGGGATACTTTTCCTGCACCAGGTAACCCCGCGCCCGGCCGACCGCTCCTACGGCATAGAGGTCGCGCGGCTGGCCGGTCTGCCAAAGTCCGTACTGCGCCGCGCGTTCGAGCTGCTGGAAGTTTTCGAGCGGGAGGGGTTCGAGAGGTCGTCAATCCCGGAGCCGCTGCCGTTAAAACACCTTCACAAGCAGCTTTCCCTGTTCTCCCCGGAAGCGGACGCGGTGGTGGAGGAACTGGCCGCGCTGGACGTCGACAACCTGACCCCCATGAGGGCGATGGAGGTTTTGTATAAATTGAAGGAAAAGAGCGTAAGGGCAAGCCGCCATGATTAAACTCCTTCCCGAGGGCGTGTGGTCGAGAATAGCGGCCGGCGAGGTGGTTGAGCGCCCTGTCTCGGCTGTGAAAGAGATGGTGGAAAACTCCCTCGACGCCGGGAGCAGGCGTATCCGGGTCAAACTATGGGACGGCGGGCGTGTCCGAATAGTGGTGGAGGACGACGGCTGCGGCATAGAGTTCGGGGAGCTGCCCCTCGCTCTAACCCCCCACGCCACCAGCAAGATAAGGGGAATAGAGGACCTTGAGTCCATTCTTACCCTTGGGTATCGCGGGGAGGCCCTGGCCAGCCTGGCGGCGGTGGCGAAGGTGGAGATACGCTCGCGCGGCGCGAAGGGCGGCGGAGGGGTGATAAGGGCCTACGAAGGGCGCGTCGCCGACCACGCGGAAACCAACTGCACGCCCGGAACGCGGGTGCAGGTGGATGAGATATTCGCGAACCTGCCGGCCAGGCGCAAATTTTTGAAAAGCGCGTCGGGGGAGCTGCGCCGCGTCGCCGCGCTTCTCAGGGAGTACGCCATATGCCGCCCGGAGGTGGCTTTCGCCCTGGACAACGATGGGAGGCCCGTTTTTTCCACCG
>WRKN01000086.1:1477-9860 GCA_009778055.1 Synergistaceae bacterium | reverse complement strand
CGTTACGGATGCAAACGGCAAAGTCCTGGAAGTGATATTCCTTAAAGAACACAAGACCGGAAAGCCCAAAAAACTGCCGGTCAATGAATCGCTTAAAAACACCTTGTCCGACTATCTGACCGCGCATCCGCGCCGCACGCGTTCCGCGCCCTTGTTTTTATCACAGAAGGGCGGCGCTCTGAGCCGGGTACATGCGTGGAGAATTTTGAAGGCCGCCGGGGAGTCTGTAGGATTACGGAACATCGGCACACATTCGCTTCGCAAGACGTTCGGGTATCACGTCTACAACAAGAGCGGAGGGGATATAGGCTTGGTACAGAAGCTTTTGAATCACTCGATCAGCAAAGACACGCTGCAATACATAGGTATAGACAGGGAAAAGATGGATAATGTTTACATAGGATTGAATTTATGACTTGCGGAAATTGCTTATTGTCGAGTTCGGTTTTACGCAGTAGAATTACACAAAATGTAACAATTCGTCTAATTGTTACATTTTGTTGTCGGAACTAGCTGAGACCTCACTTTACAGTCCCAATCACAGAATAATTTTGGAAGGTTTATATGTCGTCGGTATGAACGGCGTGAAGTTGTGTCGTTTTGTCTGCGTCGATCTACTGTGGCGTCGACGTGATGTCCGCGTGATGAATAACAAGCGGCTGATACTACTACAATCAGCCGCTTGTTACATTCCAGGGATACCTACCCGAACACCAGGTTTGGAAGGAACAGTGTAATCTGAGGGAAGAACACCAGTACCATCACTAAGCAGAGCAGCATGATGTAAAAAGGAACGGCCTCCCTCACCGTTTCCTGGGGAGAGCATCCCATGATCTCCGACGTGGAATATAGCGCGATTCCGACGGGGGGCGTCATGATTCCCGCCGTCACCGTCGTCATCATCACGACGCCGAAGTGCACCGGATCGATGCCGAGCCGCGTTATGACGGGGATGAACACGGGCGTGAGCAAAAGAGCGACGACTCCCGTTTCCACGAACATGCCGGCCAACACCAGAAGAAAGATGATCAAAATCAAAAGCATATGCTGATTGGACGTGATACCGAGCAGCAGTTGGGCTATAGTCTGCGGAACCCTGCCGAACACGATGGCGTAGCCGAAGGTTCCCGAAAGCCCCAGAATGAGCATAAGCACACCCATGTCCACCAGGGTCTGTTTCGAGGTTGCCCACAGCATTTTGAAGGTCATCTCCCTGTAGACTACCATGCCCACGAACACGGCGTAACCTGCGGCGAAAGCGCCGGCCTCGGACGGGGTAAAGAGTCCGAAACGTATTCCGGCAATGAGGATAAACGGGAAAATCAAAGCCCATATATTGTCCCGCAGTGCCCGAAGCACCTCTCCAAAGGACGGGGTACGGTCATTAATGGGCATGTAGCCCCGTTTTTTCGAGGTTATGTGTACGGTTAACATGAAAAAAGCCATCATCATAAACCCCGGGACCACGCCTCCCACAAACAGCCGGCCTATTGAAACCTCGCCCACGGAGCCGTAGATGACGAATCCCATGCTGGGTGGGATTGTGCAGGTTATCAGAGCTGTCAGCCCATTCACCGCCGCGCCGTAGCCTCTGGAGTAGCCCTGTTTTACCATGTCCGGGCCAAGGATTCGACATTCCATGACCGCGTCCGCGTTGGCCGAGCCGGAAACCCCGCCCATAAGGGTGCTCATGATGACGCTTACCTGGGCCAGGCTGCCGGGCAAGTGCCCGACCAGCACCCGCGAGAGGGCGACCAGGCGCTGGGTTATGCCGCTCGAGTTCATCAGGTTGCCCGCGAAGATGAAAAGCGGGATCGCCAGAAGCGTGAAATTTTGAGTCTGCGCGACGACGCGCTGCACGGCGATGGCGATGGGGATGTCCGGGTTGGCGTACATAAAAACGAACCCGGCCAAGCCGATGGAGAAAGCCACGGGCATTCCCAGAAACAACAGCGCTAAAAACACTACAATCATTAAAGTCATAATCGTTCACATCCTCCGCCAGGTTACACGGCGTCCAAGCCGCCGGTTTTCCGCGTGGAAGAGAAATCGAAAACCTGTTTTTTCAGCTTGATCAGCATGGAGATGATCATGAAAAAAGAGCAGACCGGCAAACTGGCGGTCACGTAGGAATAACTCAGGGGGATGCTCTGGAACTGCCGTTTTACGTTGCTGAGGGAAAGTGACGTGCCGTAAACAACCAAAATCGCGAGGAAGAGAATGATGACCACCGACCACAAGACGGCGAGCCCTTTTTGATATTTCAGGGGGAACTTCGAGGTGAGAAAGTCCACGTTGATTATCCTGTTTTGACGTATGCCCACGTCAGCTCCCATGAAAGCTATCCAGGCAAAAATGAGCAGGGAGATGTCCACCGCCCAGTTGACGGGATATCCCAGGAACCTGCTTACCGCCGACAGCAGAATCAACGCCGTCATCGCAAGCAAGCCTATTGTGGCCAGCGTTTCCTCCACTTTGCAAACAATGCCGTAAAACCACTTGACCACGGTCATAACCATATCCCCCCTGTCGCGCCTATTTGCCGATTTCGTCGTATATCAACTGCCGCTGCTGCGTCAGGCCAAGGGTCCTGTAGGCGGCGTCAGAGGCTTTCTTGAAGGCTTCTATGTCCACCTCTACAACTTCCATTCCCTGTTCCACCATTTGCCGCTCAAATTGGTCGGCGAGTTCTATAACCTGCCTGGAGGTTATCTCGCCCTGCTTTTCAAACTCCTCTATGAGGAGGGCCTGATAGGACTCCGGCAGGGATTTGAACCATCTCTCGCCGACCATCAGGCCGTTGAGAAGCTGGAAATGGCCGGTTTTGTTGATGTACTTCAAAACCTCATATAAGCGGGCGCCCCAATTTGCCGAGTGCTGGCCTTCACATCCGTCAATCGCCTTTTGCTGCACGGCGGTATACACGTCGGTCCAGCCCATCGTGACCGGGGTGGCGCCCAGCGCCCTTACCGACTCCGACCACGCCGGAGCGCCGGGGGTGCGAATACGCAGCCCTCTCAAATCTTCCGGTTTTGTAACCGGCTTGTTCGTAAGGAAGTGCCTTGCGCCGGCAAACCAGTTGAACGACAAAATGCGAATGTCGTTATCGTCGGCCAGCTTGCTTATACATTCCTTCCAGTGGTCGGTTTTCTGAATTTTCAACAGTTCGTCGTAATCATCGGCGAAATAGGCGACTCCCGCTATGCTGATGTCCTTCACATAGTTCCCCATCCGCCCGGCGTCGGTTACCACCGCGACGTTTACGCCGTGAATAGCCTGCTCGATGACGTCTTCGTCGCTGCCCAACTGCGCGCTTGGGTAGACCAGCACTTTCAGTTTACCGCCGGTGCGTTCGGCGACACGTTCGCCGATGGCGCGAAAACCGTCGCAGAAGGGGTCGGTGTCGGCCAACTGAGTCGAAACCCTCAGCGTGTATTCCCTGCCGTCCCCCTCGACCGGGGCGCCGGCGGAGGCCGCAAAGGAAGAACCCGCCGAGGATAGAATAAACACACCCAGAACAAACAATACACAAAACGTTTTTCTCATATTTCCATCCCTCCAGATAGTATTTTCATTCGGTTGCCGTCATGCGCGAGTCCGCGTCAGCGTTTCGCCGATTCTCAACCCCTTTCGCCCGTTCGTTCCTTTACCCCAACCCGAAAAACGCGAGCCTGTTCTTTACCTCGTCGCGGCCAAGGAGGGCCGCCACCTCGAAGACGCCGGGGCTGACCTTCATGCCGGTCAGGGCAAAGCGCAGCGTCATGGCGTAGTCCTTCATTTTGACTCCCTTCTCCTCCGTCCACGCCCTGGCCTGTGCCTCCAGGGCATCTGACGACCACTCCGGCGCGTCTGTCAGAGCCGCGTAAAATTCCTTCATACCGGCGCGCAGTTCGCCGGAAATGCCGTCCGAATTCCAGCGTTCCTTCACCGGCCCGAACGACACGTAGTAGTCCGAGAAACCCGCCAGCTCCTTCGCGGTCTGGCCCCGTCCGCCCATCAAGGTCAGGGCTTCCGCCAGGTACGCGTCGTCGTGTTTATCGGCCGGAAGGCCCATTTCCTCCCAGAACGGCTTTATATGGGCGAGCCTCACCATTGGGTCGAGCCGCTTCAAGTGCTCCTGGTTTATGTAGTTCAGCTTGTCCGGGTCGAATACCGAGGGTTTGCGCGTCACCTTGGAAAGCTCGAAAAGGCGCGCGGCCTCCTCGCGGCCGAAAATTTCCCTGTCCTCCCCGGCCGACCAGCCAAGGAGCGCTAGAAAATTGAAAACGGCGTCCGGCATGTATCCCATGTCCCGAAACTCGTAAACGCTTGTGGCGCCGTGGCGCTTGCTCAGTTTTTTCTTGTCCTTGCCGAGAATCATCGGCAGGTGGGCGAAATAAGGGGTCTTCCATCCGAAGGCTTTGTAGAGCAAAAGCTGTTTGGGAGTGTTTGAAATGTGATCCTCCCCGCGGATGACGTGGGTGATTTCCATGAAGTGGTCGTCAACGACCACCGCGTAGTTGTACGTGGGCATTCCGTCGCTCTTGATCAGCACTATGTCTTTCAGAGCACCGGAATCTCTGTCCTGCAACGCGTCGCTCGCGGTCTCTATGCGTCCGTATACCATGTCGTCGAACGATAGGTCAACGTCCGGCCTTACCTTGAAGATAACGGCGTCCCCTTCTCTGTAGGCGCTTCCGTCCGACACCAGTTTTTCCGCGTTCTCCCTGTAGAGCTCAAGCCTCTCGGACTGCCGGTACGGGCCGTGGCTTCCTCCCGCGTCGGGCCCCTCGTCCCATTCCAGGCCAAGCCATTTCATGCCGGACATTATGGTGTCCTCGTACTCCGGCGTTGAACGCTCCATGTCCGTGTCCTCTATGCGGAGGATGAACTTGCCGCCGGTGCGGCGGGCCCAAAGCCAGTTGAAAAGGGCGGTGTGCCCGCCTCCTATGTGCAAAGCGCCCGTCGGGCTCGGGGCAAATCTCACGCGTGTCGTCATCTGTTCAACCTCCAATTATTCCTCCTGATATTTCCCATTTGCAATACTTAAGTTTATTATTTACTATGGGTAATACATTGTCAATCAACGCGGTTTTGGAGACACTGTATCGGAGATGATTAACGTTGAGCGCAAACGACAGAATACTGATAGTGGACGGGCACGGGCTCGCGTTCCGGGCTTTTTACGCCGTGCCGCCGCTGAACGCCCCGGACGGAACGCCCACGAACGCCGTACTTGGTTTCATGAACATGCTTTCCAAGGTGGAGGACGAGGTGTCGCCGTCGAGCTGTCTGGTGGCGTTCGACGCCCCCGGGCCAACTTTCCGCCACGAGCTTTACAGGGAATACAAGGCACAGCGCAAGCCCACGCCGGAGGAGTTCAAGCCGCAGATAGCCATCCTGATGGAGCTGCTTGCCTCCTTCGGGTATCAGGTGGTCTCGCCCGGCGGGGTGGAGGCGGACGACGTCATGGCGTCGGCCGCCCTGGCGGCCGCGAAAAGCGGGAAAGACGTCCTGATGGTGTGCTCGGACAAAGACCTGTTTCAGGTGTTGGGGCCGGGGATCAGGATACTGCGGCCGGTCAAGGGGATCACCACGCTGAAAACCTACGACGAGGCGTCCTTTTCCGAGGAGTACGGCTTCCCTCCGAAGTCCATGGCGGACTACCTGGCGCTTCTGGGCGACGCGTCGGACAACGTGCCGGGCGTGCCCGGAATCGGCGAAAAAACCGCGCTTCAACTGATAAGGGAATACGAAACCATCGAGTGTCTGTACGAAGCTATGAGCAAAGGAAAACCCGCCGCGATGAGACCTGCCCTGGCCAGAAAACTTGCGGCGGGAGAGGAAAGCGCGCTCCAAAGCCTTGAGCTGACGCGTCTCAAACTGGACTTGTCCGTGGAGCTCGGCGAGGCGCGGCCCGACTTCGACAACGCCCTTGCCCTGTGCAAACGTTTGGGCATGACCAAACTCGCGGAGAGGGTGAAAAAACTTTTCCTCCCGGCCGAAGCCGCGCCTGCCAGCGTGGAACCTGAATTTGGGACTGTAACGCAAGTTGAAGCCGAAAGCCTGCTGGACTCCGACGAACTGGCCGTAATGCTGATACATTCAAACTCAAAAAAATACCCTCCCGACGCGGGCGGCTCCGAACTGCACATTGCCGACGCCAACGGACGGTATGCAGTGCTCTGCGGCCTCGGCCTGACTTCCGGCCTGTGGAACCGGCTTGCCGGTAATGGGCTTGCCGGCAGGAAAAAGTTGTTTGTGAACGACTATAAGGAATTATTGGCCTGTATCGGCGAGCCTCGGATTTTTGAAAAATGCGAGGTGTGGGATCTGAAGACCGCGCACTACCTTTTGCACCCCGACGCCTCTTCACACGCTATCGAGTCAATTTATCCCCAGGAGGGCGACAGGCTTCCAGTCCTGTCGCTGTGGCGGGCGGCGCGTGAACTGAGCCTGGAGCTGCGGCGCTACCACCGGCTCCCCGAGCTGATGACGCAGGTAGACCTGCCCCTCATTCCGGTGCTGGTGGAGATGGAGCGCGGCGGGATACGGCTTTCCGCCAAATCGTTCATCGGGCTGCAAAGGGAGTTGGAGGAGTGCCTTGCCGCCATAGATAAAAAAATATGCGAGGCCGCCGGGGAGGAGATAAACCTCAACTCCCCAAAGCAGGTCGAGTGGCTTTTGTTTGAGCGCCTTGGGCTGCCCAGCGGCGCTAAGACGAAGGGCAAAACGGGTTACTCCACAAGCGCCTCAGTTCTGGAAAGCCTGGCGGAATCGGACCTGCCCAACTCGGAAGTCCCCCGCCTCATGCTGGAGCACAGGGAGCTGTCCAAGATGTTGAGCGGTTTCGTGGTTCCGCTGCAAAAATCGGCCAACGCGGGAGGCGGCGTGGTGCGCACGACTTTCGAGGCCGCCTTGACCGGTACGGGACGCCTCAGCAGCCGCGCCCCCAACTTGCAGAACCTGCCGGCCTTCGGCCAGTGGTCGCGGCGTATTAAAGAGGGGCTGATCCCCTCCGCGCCGGGGCGAATTTTCGTGGCGGCGGACTACTCGCAGATCGAGCTGCGGATTCTGGCGCATTTTTCCGGCGAGGAACGCCTGCGTGACGCCTTTCAAAACGGCGGCCGCGACATCCACCGGGAGACGGCCTCGTGGGTGTTCGCGACGCCGCCGGAGGACGTTACCCCCGAACTGCGCCGCGTGGCGAAGATGATCAACTTCGGCCTGCTCTACGGCATGAGTCCTTTCGGCCTCGCCGACCGCCTGGGAATAAGCCGCAACGAAGCCGGCGGCATAATAAACCGTTATTTCGCCGCCCTGCCCGGAGTCAAGCGGTATCTGGAGGAAAGCGCCGAAGAGGCGCAAAGCCGGGGATACACCCAAACCTTTTTCGGCCGCATACGCCCGATAGCCGAGGCCATGAACGGGACGCGGGACCGGAACGGACTGAAGCGCGTCGCTATCAACACCCCTATTCAGGGAACCGCCGCCGACATAGCGCGCAAGGCCATGATCGAGTTCGGGCGCGTGTTCGCCTCTGACGGCGGCGTCCGGCTTTTGCTTCAAATTCACGACTCCCTGGTGTGCGAATGTCCCGAGGAGCGCGCCGAAGAGGTGGGAAACACCCTGGCCGGCGTCATGATGTCCGCCGCCGCCCTGACGGTTCCGCTGGAGGTGGAGCTGAAAACAGGCCGGACTTTGGCCGACGTGTGATTTGTTTTGGTACTTTAGCCTTATATAGCTTCTCCTATTCGTATTATCCCTGTCGCATAACGAGCATATCCTTTTGTGATTCAATTTTATCTTGCCATTTATCTTGTCATCTTTGGCAAGATAAGTGGCAAGATAAATCCGCTGCTTAGACACAAACGGCAGTAGCGTGTGTATCACTCAGGCGCTGTCAGAAGTTTTCACCGTCGTGAATATCCGAGAAATCGCTAAAATTTAGGAAGGAGGCATCGTTATAATAATAAAGACCACCGACCCCTAAGGCGGGGAATTAACCGGACAGGAGGTAGAAAGGAATGATAGTGCAAATGACGGACAAACAATACCAATCCATTTTGAACCTGATAGCCGCGCTGGTCGAGAAATGCAAGACCGAAGATGAAATAAAGGAAGCGGCAAAGCTAATCAGGGAGGTAACGAGTAACCTACAGTTAACAGAAAACAACTCAACTACCACCGGCTAAAGCCGGTGGGTTGTATAGCGACTGAAAGTCGCATTCAGGCTAAAGCCTGCTCAAAGCTCCATGGCTAAAGCCATATGAATTTACGACTGAAAGTCGGAAGCTATCTTGATGCTATCATCGTCATCGTGTTGGTTCTCAATGTACGTTTTGATCATTTCTTCGGTTACAGGACCTACTGTTGTACAAAAATACCCTCGTCCCCACAAATG
>WRKN01000086.1:0-1377 GCA_009778055.1 Synergistaceae bacterium | reverse complement strand
CTCCCCCCCGGCACCAGTTATAAACTCAACTACCACCGGCTAAAGCCGGTGGGTTGTATAGCGACTGAAAGTCGCATTCAGGCTAAAGCCTGCTCAAAGCTCCATGGCTAAAGCCATATGAATTCACGACTGAAAGTCGGAAGCTATCTTGATGCTATCATCGTCATCGTGTTGGTTCTCAATGTACGTTTTGATCATTTCTTCGGTTACAGGACCTACTGTTGTACAAAAATACCCCCGTCCCCACAAATGTTGTCCCCAGTAACGTTTTTTCAGTTCTGGGAATTCATCTTGCAGCAAACGCGATGATCTCCCCTTGATATATTGCATTATCTGAGACGGGGATATCCATGGCGGCGCTGAAAGTAGGATATGTACATGATCAGGCCTTATGCTCCCAGAGATTACTGTGATCCTCTTGGCCTCACAACCTTGCCGTACCATGTCTCGCAGTCTCACCGCTATTTTGTTGGTCAACACTTTATAGCGGTATTTCGTGATCCACACAAAGTGGTATTGAATCTCGTAAGTTGCATGGCTCGAATGCCGGTAGCCTCGCATTATATTCACCTCTTGAGACTACATTACCACACACAATAGAAATTTGCTCAAAGCTCTCCGGCTAAAGCCGGAGGTTTTCACCTGTTACATGGAAAATAAAGTAATGTATACTAATTCAATAATATCTAAGTGGGAAAGGAATGAGCGAAGAAGCCGCAATAAAACATTGTTTGAATTGTGCACACCCTTTTGATGCCACTAAATGGCGGCAGGCAAAACAAGAACAAGAACAAGGAGCGCAACGCAGAGCACAAGGCATAATACGTGAATTACGCGAATTAGAAGAAGAACAACACAAGTAAGAAATGCAACAGTGTTTAGTACTGCACAAAAGTGGAAAATTTATATAAGGCGATGCGCGTGGAGAAGTCAGAATTAAACTTTATAAAAGATACGCAAAATACTATAACCGAGCTTCTGATTGTGCGACGAAAAGCGTGAGGCGATAGAGACGGGCTATTTATATGAACGTGGAATACAGTAATTTTGCCCAAAAATAAATCTCAAGGCTGAAAGATATAATGTACGGTGAAGTATTTCAAGATTTCCGCTGACATGACCTAAAGCTGCTGCTGTGAATCCTTTCAATTTGTCCGCATATTTCCCTTCATCAAGATACCTTATTACGAGTGCAGTAAAAAATGGAAGTTATATATCCCAAATTGGGTCAAACATATTAAACCAGAAATAAGCGGCTTTGAGAACGTGTCTTTTTTCTTATGCCTTTGTATAGTCGAGGCTATTTATAAACGTGACTAGTTAATGTAAAATAAGGATATTTCATAAAACAGGAGTCGAAGACATGTCATATCCAGC
>WRKN01000085.1 GCA_009778055.1 Synergistaceae bacterium | reverse complement strand
CTGTACGGTTCGACTGCCGCCAAGGAACAGTCCTTGCTGTACGCGCTTGACACAGGCGACGTGGCGGGACAGAACGTCCACTTCAAAAACTTCTATATAAACGAAGAAAACGGAACCGTGTACACCGGGGACATAATCCTTGGGCTGGACCGGGATTTCGTGACTAAGTTCGCCGCGGCGGAGGACGCGGCGGGGGACGAAACCCTGGTGTTGTCGAGCTTCAGCGCGGCTTACGTCGGCCAAACCGCCAACGGGGATATCCGGCTCCAGGATTTGGATAAATTCTGGAACTCCGAAGGGCGCTTCCTGGTGAAAGACGCGCAGACCATCACGATTACCCAAGGGGACGGGAATCGGACGAGCGTGACGCTTTACGCGGGAGACACGCTGAACGCGGTCGCGCTTAAGCTGAACGACGCCATAGGGAACAGGCTGGGGCAGAACCAGTTCCTGACCATCAACCCTGGCGCTGACCCGAACTCGGCCGCGAACCAGTTCGTCACTTTCGTGGACACGGCGGTTTCCGGCACTTCGGAGTCCGTGGCGGGCACTTTCGTCATCCGCTCCGTCGTGGCGGGCGATGTGGGTAAACTTAGCTTCGCGGGTGATGAGGAGCTGCTGAACGCGCTCTCCCTCAACGTGATACAGAAAGAACGTGAAAATGAATTTACCGTCTCTGTGTGGGACGCGCACAACGGGCGCAGCATCGCCAGCTCCGTTGCCATAACCGGCAACAAGCTGGTGGGGGTGGTGAACGAGAACGTGGACGTGGTGTTCGACCCCATGGCCAACGTGAAAGTTGAGTGGAACGACGCCACGAAAGCCTTCACCCTGTTGAAAGAACAGACGTCCTACCAGACCACCCTGCACCTTGCGGACAACACGACAGTGTTCCAGATTGGAGCCAACGAGGGCGAGGACATGGGAATCCACATCGGCGACATGAGAGCGGAAGCCCTTGGGCTGAACGCGGTTCTCGTCACCGACAGGGAGTCGGCGGCCCGCTCCATCACCATCATCGACAACGCCATCGACAAAGTGTCCATGCAGAGAGCCAGACTCGGCGCGTACCAGAACCGCCTTGAGCACACCATCAACAACCTGACCGTGGCCGGGGAAAACCTGACGGCAGCCGAGAGCCGTATCCGCGACACGGACATGGCGAAGGAAATGATGAACTTCACAAGGCTGAACATCATGCTCCAGGCCGGCACCAGCATGTTGGCGCAGGCGAACATGCTTCCTCAGAACGTTCTTGGGCTGCTTAGGTAAGGTAGGTAAACCTGTAACGGCCTCCCCCCTGTTCCAACAGGGGGGAGTTTTCCCACGGAGGTGAGGTTTATGGACGTAAAGCTGCGTATGCCGGGCGAGGCAAATTCTCCGGCCATAGATTATGCGGCCTTGAAAAAGACCTCGCGGAATGGTGGAGTTGAGCCGTCTGAGCCAGTGCTGTTGAAGGCCGGCGAACAGGAGGAGCAAAGAGACGTTCTGCGGGATGTGTTAAAGCGAACGGGAGAATTATTGTCAATAGGCGACCGCGGCCTCAAGTTCGAGATGATAGAGGACGCGGATATTTACCAGCTACAGGTCATCGACATGACCGACGGGCGAGTGGTCCGCAAAATCCCGCCCGACGAGGTTGTAAAGGTGATAGCGCATTTGAAGGAGCAGTTGAGCGAACGGGTGGACGTGTTCGCGTAGGGGCGGCAACCTGCCGCCCGTTGCTTAAGAACACAAAAAACAGCCTTCTCCGTAGTGTTGGAGGGGCTGTTTTTGTTGTGCAAGCGGCTACGAAAGTATGATACAATACGAGCCGAGGGGAAGAGTCCTCGGCTCGTGAGTTTGTTTCTAACCCGCTGGGGCTAGAAGCAGAGCCAGAATAGCAGCGCTGCTATCCAGCAAATTGCGGAGGCAACGAGAAGCACCTGGGTCGGGTACTTGTTGCCTCTGCGTCTTTTCCAGCGGATTTTCAGCTTACGCATCTCAATCTCACCAGATTTCTGCCGGGTAACTTTCCCCTTTATGATGCCCCCAAAGCAAGCACCGGGTCACTCTTCCTGATGGGCTTTGCAGCCCACTGGCTCTGATTATACTACGCGCTGAACCGGTAAACTAAAATTTCTTGAATATCTCTATATAGCCCATCACCAGGATAAATATTATGGCGGCAGGCACTACGTAGGTAACGTAAGGGCGCAGCCCCTGCGCGACTTTGAGGCCCCTGCCCTCGTTGGCCTCGGCGACGAAGTCGTTCCAGCCCCAGCCGTAGCGGGAAACGCAGAACAGGAGGTAAATCAGAGCGCCTATAGGCAGCAGGTTGTAGCTGACGATGAAGTCCTCCAGGTCGAGAACCATCGATTCCTCCCACAAAGGCTGGATATGCGACCAGATGTTGAAGCCTAAAGCGCAGGGAATGGACAGGATGAAGATGAGGAAGAACGTGGCCACACTGGCCCTTGTGCGAGTCCAGCCCCAGCGGTCGATGAAATTGGCGATGATAAGTTCGAAGACCCCGACGACGGTGCTCATGGCGGCGAAGCTCATGAACAGGAAGAAAAGGATACTCCAAAGCCTGCCGTTGGGCATGACGTTGAACATGTTCGGCAGGGTGACGAAAATGAGTCCGGGGCCTGCGTTGGGCTGCGTCCCGAAGGCGAAGCAGACCGGGAAGATGATGAGCCCGGCGCAAATGGCGACAAAGGTATCGAGTCCCGTCACGATCACCGCCTCGCCCAGCAGCGAGCGCTCGCGGCCTATGTAGCTTCCGAATATGGCCATGCTCCCAATGCCCAGGGAGAGAGTGAAGAACGCCTGCCCCAAAGCGCCGTGCAAAAGCTCGAAGATATTTACGTCGGCCAGTTTCCCAAAGTCGGGTTTGAGATAAAATTCAAGCCCCTTTTCCGCTCCCGGCAGGGTGCAGGCGCGCCAGGCAAGCAGTACCATGATTATGAAAAGCCCGCACATCATTACTTTCGTCACGCGTTCGACGCCGCTTCGGAGGCCGCCTATGCAGATGAGCGTCCCGAGAGTCACGGCCACGAAAAGCCACAGCAGCACCCTCTCGGGGTTTTCCAGGAAGCCCCCGAAAAAGCCTCCCACCTGAGCCGGGGACAGCCCCGCCAGGTTGCCCATCATGCTGTGATACGTGTAAGCCAGCATCCACCCGGTCACGGTGGTGTAGAACATCATAAGAATGTAATTCCCGGCCAGCCCGAAATATCCGTAGAGGGACCAGTACGTCCCCTTCGGCTGAAGTTTCTCGAACGACCCCACGATACTCTGCTTGGAGGCGCGTCCCACCGCGAACTCCATAACCATGATGGGCATAGCCAGGAAGACGATGGCAAGCAGATAGATCAGAACAAAAATTGCCCCGCCGTAGCGGCCGGTTATGTACGGGAAACGCCAAACGTTTCCCAGCCCCACCGCGCACCCCGTCGCCAAAAAAATGAAGCCCAGGCGGCTTCCCAAAGACTCTCTGACGCGACTTTCTTTCATATAAAAAAACTCCTTTCAGAAATTTAATTTAGTATAGCACGGCGTTAACGCATGTTTAACAAAGGACTCTTTTATAGTTACAACGGCTATCACCGATGTTATAATCAGTAATTGATACTATAAAAATCAGGGACGAAATCCGTTTCCCGGCGATCCTAGGAGGTTGAAAAGGTGTCACATCAAGAGAGAGGCGCTATCGGCAGTGCGCGGTACGACGAGTCCATCATCACCGACTACGACATTTTTCTTTTTAAGCAGGGAACGCATTACACCTTTTATCAGAAAATGGGCGCTCACAAAATAACCGCGAAAGACGGCGCCGAAGGCGTGTTTTTTGCGGTATGGGCGCCAAACGCGCAAGGAGTGAGCGTGGTTGGGGATTTCAACGGCTGGAACGGCGGCTCCCACCCCCTGGCGGCGCGTTGGGATGGGAGCGGGATATGGGAGGGCTTCGTTCCCGGGCTGGTCAAATGGGATCTGTACAAGTTCCGTATCCATAACGTCCACGGGGAATACAAGGACAAAATGGATCCCTTCTCCACGTTCTTCGAGATAGCGCCCCGCACGTCCTCTATCGTTCACTGGCCCGACTACCAGTGGAACGACGGGGGATGGATGGCCGAGCGCAAGAAACACACGTCGCTCTCCGCGCCGTGGTCGGTGTACGAACTGCACATTGGCTCGTGGAAGCGCCGCTGGGACGACGGGCTGTCGCTTTCCTACAGGGAACTGGCCGAGGATCTCCCCAACTACTGCCGCGAAATGGGTTTCACGGCGGTGGAGCTGCTCCCGGTCATGGAGCACCCCTTCTACGGTTCCTGGGGATACCAGACGCTGGGATATTTCGCGCCTTCCAGCCGCTTCGGGACGCCGGAGGATTTCATGTACCTGGTTGACAAGCTGCACCAGGCCGGAATAGCCGTCATACTCGACTGGGTTCCGAGCCACTTCCCCGTCGACGACTTCGGCCTCGCGCGTTACGACGGAACCGCCCTCTACGAACACGAGAGCGCGCAAAAGGGCTTCCACCCCGACTGGGGAAGCTACATATTTAACTATAGCCGCAACGAAGTCCGAAGTTACCTCATATCCAGCGCAATCTACTGGTTAGACTACTACCACATCGACGGCTTCCGTATCGACGCCGTGGCCTCCATGCTTTACCTCGACTACTCGCGTAAGGACGGGGAATGGGAGCCGAACATTTACGGCGGGCACGAAAACCTCGACGCCATCGCTTTCCTAAGGGACATGAACAAAGAAATTTACGGCCGGTTCCCGGACGTGCAGACGATAGCCGAGGAGTCCACGGACTGGCCGATGGTCACCAGGCCGGTGTTCCTGGGAGGACTGGGCTTCGGCATGAAGTGGAACATGGGCTGGATGCACGACATGCTGTTCTACATGACGCGCGAGCCGGTGCACCGCAGCTATCACCACAACCAGCTCACCTTCAGCATATGGTACGCGTTCAGCGAAAACTTCATGCTGTCGATATCCCACGACGAGGTCGTCCACGGCAAAGGCTCGCTGATGGGCAAAATGCCGGGCGACTGGTGGCAGCGCCGCGCCAACCTGCGCCTGCTGCTCGGGTACATGTGGATGCACCCCGGCAAAAAACTTCTGTATATGGGCTGCGAATTTGGCCAGGGACTCGAATGGAACTACAATTCGGCGCTTGAGTGGCATCTCCTCGGAACCCCGGAATTTCGCGGTATTCAGCAGTGGGTGAAGGACCTCAACGCGGCCCTGCGCAAGTTCCCGCCTCTTTACGAGCGGGATTTCTCGCAGGACGGCTTCAGATGGATAGACTGCACGGACTGGCAGCAAAGCGTCGTCGCCTTCTGGCGCAGAGGGAACGCGGATGGGGAATACATCCTCGTGGCCGCCAACTTCACGCCGGTTCCGCGCGATCATTACCGTATCGGCGCGCCGACGGGCGGATTCTGGACGGAGGTGCTCAACAGCGACGCCGAAGTTTACGGCGGCAGCGGTATGGGCAACGCCGGCGGGATGGAAGCCGAACAGGTTCCATGCCACTGGCACGACTGGTCGCTTCCCGTAGTTCTGCCCCCATTGGGCATAGTGGTCTTTCACATTAAAGCGACGGATTGTTGACGGAGGGTAAAAAATGCCACGCTATGTCTGTATTCACGGTCATTTTTACCAGCCGCCCAGGGAAAACCCCTGGCTTGACATAATCGAACTTCAGGAATCGGCCTCGCCCTGGCACGACTGGAACGATAGAATAACCGCGGAATGTTACAGACGTAACGCGGCATCTCGTATTTTGGACAATGACGGCAACATACGAAAAATCTGTAACAACTACTCGCGCATGAGCTTCAACATAGGGCCAACGCTCATGTCGTGGCTGAAAAAACACGCTCCCCGCAGCTACGGCGTTATCCTCAATGCGGACAAAGAGGGGGCGGAGCGTTTTTCCGGGCATGGCCCGGCGCTGGCGCAGGGGCACAGCCATCTGATAATGCCACTGGCGAACAGGCGCGACAAGGTCACCCAGGTCAAATGGGGAATCGCCGACTTCAAAAACCACTTCGGGCGTATGCCGGAGGGAATGTGGCTCGCCGAGACGGCGGTTGACACGGAAACCCTGGAAGTATTGGCCGAGAACGGGATTCTTTTCACGGTTCTGGCCCCTAAGCAGGCCTCGGAAGTCCGCCCCCTCAAAGGGGGCGGCGCCTGGAACGACGTGAAGTGGGGCAAGGTGGACACCGGTATGGCGTATCGCTGCAACCTCCCGTCCGGCAAAAGCATAGACCTTTTCTTTTACGACGGAACCATCTCGCACGACATCGCCTTCGGGGGGCTCCTGTACGACGGAAGCGCGTACGCCAAGCGCCTGATCGATGCCAAACCGGAAGGGGCAAGGAGCACGCTTTCGCACGTAGTGACCGACGGGGAGTCTTACGGGCATCACCACAGTAACGGCGACATGGCTCTGGCTTACTGCTTCGAGGCCATCGATAGCGGGCACGAGGCAACGCTTACCATATATGGGGAATTCCTGGAAAAATACCCGCCCACCCACGAAGCCCGCATAGTGGAGAACTCCGCGTGGAGCTGCGCTCATGGGCTGGGGCGTTGGAGCAGCGACTGCGGCTGCTCGGCGGGCACGCCCGGCTGGCACCAGAAGTGGAGGGCCCCTCTGCGCGACGCCTTGAACTGGCTGCGCGACAAACTGGCGGTGTTGTACGAGCACGGGGCCGGGCAGTACCTAAAGGCCCCGTGGGAAGCGCGCGACGACTACATATCGGTGATTCTGGACAGGACACCCAAATTTGTGGATAATTGGCTCCTGCAGCGCGCCTCGCGCAAACTTACCGAGGAGGAAAAGACTAAAGTCCTCAAGCTCCTGGAAAGCCAAAAGGGAGCGCTGCTGATGTTCACGAGCTGCGGGTGGTTTTTCGATGACGTTTCCGGTCTGGAAACCGTTCAGATACTGCGTTACGCGTCGTATGCCATCAGTCTGATGCGCGACCTGACCGGTCTGGACTTTGAGCCCGAATTCATGCGCCTGCTGGAAAAAGCGCCGAGCAACGTTCACGAGTACAGAAACGGCAAGCGCGTTTACGAACTCGCCGTAAAGCCGTCCCAGGTGTCTTTCGAGCGGGTAGCCGCCCATTACGGCTTGTCCGTCCTTTTTGCCGATCTCACGTCCGATATTTGGGAGGAGTTTTCCGGCGGCTGCTGGGAGCTGGCCGGAGATAAGACGATCTGTAAAAACGGCGTCTCCGGCTCCCAGGTATTTGCCACGGGCAGCGTGTCCATTTCGTCCATGATAACGAGGGAGAAAAAGAACTTTGTATTCGCCGCCAACCACCACAGCGAAACCAACGTTGCCTGCGGCATAGCGCTCCAGGGACAGGAAGACCCCCTATTCAAAAAACCCGAATCGCTTCGGGCCGTATTCGCGGAACAGAACGAGAAAAAACTGGCGGATATCTTTGAGCAAAACGTTTTTTCGCTGCGCCATATTTTGAACTACGCGCAGAGGGCTATGCTGAACAAGCTGCTGGAGCAGGACGTAAGGCGTATCGAGACCAGTCTGAACCGCATAGTCGGCAATTACCACGGCCTTTTCGACTATCTGGCGACGCTGAACATGAAAGCCCCGCCGATCATACGTTCTTCGGCGGGAGTGCTCCTGACCGCCGGCGTGGAACGTGCCCTGAAGGAAGAATTTCCGGACGTTCCGGCCCTGCGTCTGGACATGGAACGCTCCCGGCTATGGAACGCCGCCCTTGACCAGGATCAGATAAGCAGCGCGTTGCTAGAATGGACGGGGAAACAAATGCAGGCCATATACGAATCCCCGACGGACGCGGAACTGATGGATACCGTAAGGGACGTATTGGAGCTTTTCGCGCGTGAGCTCAACTGGCAACTGGATCTGTACGAAGCCCAGAACCTTTACTACGCCACGCAGACGGGGCACACGACTCAGACGCGGCAGATAGCGTCCGGGCTGCGCGCGTCTTTCCGAAGGCTTGGGAAGGCTCTTAAATTCGCGGACGAAGCCCTCGTCATATAGCGCGAAAATATTCGCCGCAGAGGCCGGTATCCTGCCGCCTCTGCGGCGTGCATAACTCAATAACCCAGGCATGAACGCTGACACTCCCCTGGCGGAGAGGATGAGGCCCAAAACCCCGGACGAATACTGCGGACAGGCGCATTTGATGGGCAAGGGCGCTCCGCTTAGGAGCCTAATCGAGTCGGGGCGCGTCCCAAGCTGCGTACTTTACGGGCCGCCCGGAGTAGGGAAAACCACGCTCGTCCGCTTGATAGCCAAAACCACGGAACGCAACCTCCTGGAGATAAACGCCGTCACGGCCAAAGTCGCCGAACTGCGCTCCCTCGTGGAGGAAGCCAAGCGCCTCAAGGCGATGGGCGGCGGCGTGTCCTCCGTGGCTTTTGTGGACGAGCTGTACCATTTCAACAGCACCCAGCAAAACGCCCTTCTGCCCTCCGTGGAGAGAGGGGACCTTATCCTGATAGGAACCACCACGGAAAACCCGCGTTATGAAATAAACAAGACCCTGCTTTCCCGCATGGTGGTCTTCGACCTGAAGCCTCTCGAAGCGGACGAGCTTCTGCCCCTGCTGCGCCGCGCCATGACCGACAGGGAGCGCGGGCTTGGGACGCTGGAAGTACACGCGGCCGACGACGTGCTGTCCTTCATCGCCGTGTCGTCCGGCGGGGACGCGAGGCAGGCTTTGACGCGCCTGGAGTCCTCCGCGTCCTTCGTGGCGGCGGCGGGCGGCGGCGTTCTTACGGAGGAGGCCGTCAAACGCACCGTGGGCAGCGCAAGCGTGCGTTTCGACCGCAAAGGCGACGACCATTATTCCATCATATCGGCAATGATCAAAAGTATCCGCGGCTCCGACCCGGACGCCGCCGTCTACTGGCTGGCCCGCCTTCTGGCCGGCGGCGAGGATATACGCTTCATATGCCGCCGAATCCTCATCTCCGCCGCCGAGGACATCGGCCTGGCCGACCCCGCCGCAATCCAGGTTGCGGCGGCCGCCGCCTACGCTGCCGACATGACCGGCCTGCCGGAAGCGCGGATCATCCTGTCCGAGGCCGTGATCTACCTGGCCTCCGCCCCCAAAAGCAACAGCGCCTATCTTGCGGTGGACAAGGCCGCCGCCGAAATAGACGGAGGAGAGCTTCAGCCGGTTCCCTTCCACCTCAAACCGGACGGAAGCGGCTATCTGTACCCGCACGACGACCCCCGCCACTGGCTGCCCCAGCAGTACATGGAAACCCCCAGACGCTACTATTACCCCGGAGACCTCGGATACGAACAGCACATCGCCGCCAGGCTCCGCAAACTCTGGCGCAGGTTCTCGGAGGGAAAGTGACGGCACAACAAAACAGCCTCCTAAGCCAGCTTGAAATAAAAGGCCTAAAGCTAGAATAGCTAAAAGCAGCTTTGACAAGCATTTAAGGCCCAGGTTAACATTCGTTTGATCGCAACCTGGTACTAAGCCAAAACGAGGCGTGTGATGGTATATAATCAGAATTAATGGGCTGCAAAGCCCATCAGGAAGAGTGACCCGATGCTTTTGCAGGAGGCGTCATAAGGGGAAAGTTACCTGCGGAAATCTGGTGATGTAAGATGCGTAAGCTGAAACGTTACTGGAAAAGACGCAGAGGCAACAAGTACCCATCCGAGGTGTTTCTTGTTGCCTCCGCTATGTGCTGGATAGTAGCGCTGCTATTTTGGCTCTACTTCTAGCCCAGTAACGGGCAGTACCAAAACCACGAGCCAGAGCCTCTTCCCTCTGGCTCATATTTTATCATACTTCCGTATCCGCTTACACAACAAAAACAGCCTACCCCAAACCACGGAGAAGGCTG
>WRKN01000084.1 GCA_009778055.1 Synergistaceae bacterium | reverse complement strand
CCCAGCTTGTGAAAAGCCGCAATAGCGGAACCGGGAAGCCGGCCTTCCTGGGTAATAATTGCCGTGAGCTTTAGAAATGGATGATTTAGCAACGTGAGTATAAACCGTTCGGAAAAACCTATATACGCTATCCTTATTTCTTCCATGAATCACCCTACCCAAAGCGGTAAAATCATGAAAAATACCGAAATGGCCTTATCGAACCAACTGCTGAGAGATACGCTGAGTCCCGGGCTGAGCGCGTGGATTAAAAAACTCGCCCCCATGCCGTATAGAAACGACACAGCGAGATTCCTGAGCAGGCGCGAATTGGAATATGATTTATAATCCTCGGCCTCACATTCAGTCGGGTATCTGGGAAAGTAGTAGCGGTACAGGGCAAAACCGATCAATGGACAGAATATAAACATATTGGAGAGCAGGCGTGAGCCGAACATAACCCCCACGCCGCTCTTCCTGAGAGCGTAGAACATAAACCTCATCCCGGCGGCGTACAGCAATACACGAAAAACTATTCCAACGCAGGCGGCCTCTTTGATCGACTCCCATATAATATCCGGCATTTTTTCCAGCGAAAAAGGGATACGCTTCTTGATATCTTCTTTTCTGTGCTCCCACATCAGTTCGTCCAGGTTTACGCCGGTGACGCCGTATTGCCGCCTGAAGAGGTCGTTGCCGAATACGGCGCCGTCATAGGAGAACCATCCGGCGCCGCTGGATGTGGGGGGTTTTGGGGTTTCAGCGCGGGGGCCGTAATTATTGCCGCGCGCGGTTTGCCCAGTCCAGCCGCGGCTGTGGGTATGAGACCGCGGGAAGCGGGTATCCGCCGCCTTACGTAACGAATCATAGGCCAATCGCGCCTCGCGATACCGCATCTCGGCGTCCAGGGAGGAGTCTTTATCGGGGTGATACATCTGCGCCATCCGGCGAAATGCCGAGCGTATCTCCTCCCGCGTCGCTCCGGGGCGAAGCCCGAGAGCTATATAATGCCTGCCCAAATCCTCCATTCCCGAATTTGCGTTTAATACGACATTTGCTGTTTATAAGCCATGTCCCAAAACAGATACTCAAATTCCACACTGGAAATAAAAATTTCCTCTATCTTTTCGCGCTGCCTGTCCGTCATGTTTGAAACGAGGTAGTCAAGCGTATCGTAGAACCACTCGAAAGAAGCCGAGAATTCGTCGCCGGCGTATGTCTCGATCCATGATTTATAGAAGTTGTCATCCAATCTGTCGGCGTACCGTTCTTTCAGGCGTTTGCCATAATCGGCATACGTCCACGCGCAAGGGAAAACGGAGGCGAGAACTTCCGCCAAACCGCCCGTTTGACCGAAGGAGAGCATATTGGCCGTGTACGTCCTGTTGTACAGCGACGGTTTGACGGCAAGCATTTCCGCGCGTGTAACGCCGAAGTCCGCCATATAACTGCGGTGCAATTCCATTTCATTGGCGAGTATAAAGTGCTGGATCGTTGAAAATTTCGTCATAAGTTCTTCCGTGTCGGATTTAACGACGGCTATGGCGAAAACTTTGGCGTATTGCAGCAGATACTGGTAGTCCTGCAATAAATAAAACTTGAATTTTTCTTTGTCCAGCGTTCCCATTCCGAGTTCCTGCACAAAGGGATGGTTGTACCCTTCCTCCCAAACTTTTGACGCTTTTGCCTTAAGTCCTCTGGAAAACGACGTGATCGCTTTGTTGTCATCGCAGGGCATGGTAAAAATTCCTCCTTAGGATTAAAGACTTCAAATATCCACCCAACAACCCTTTTGCGCCGAGGCGGCGACCCGCTCCATCACGTACTGGATGTAGGCCCCGTCGTGGAGAGAGGGAACGCCGGGCCGGCCGTTGTGCACGTTGTCCATGAAGACATACAGGCTGTGGGAATGTCCGCGCAGCCACCCGATACTGCTGCGCGGACGCGGAAAGTCACCGCCGGGCGCCTGGAAGTGCTGACAGCAGTCGATTTTTTTCCAGCCTCGGTTTGCTCCCAGCGATTTGGTTGAATCGGGTCCGGTGGCGTCGTAGAAACGCAGGTAGTTCGGCGACATGCTGTTGTAGGCCAGCGCTCCTTTCTCGCCATGAATCTCGAACCGGAGTTCGTCGCCGCTGCCGGTCGCTATCTTTGAGCACTCGATTGTGCCTGTCGCGCCGTTTTTCATCTTCATAATGAGATAGGTTGCGTCGTCGACTGTTATGTCCACCATGCTTTTCCCGTCCGGAGACGGGCGCTGCGGGTGTAAAATCTGCGAGGCGGCCGATACCGACGCGTACTCCCGGCCCAGCATACACATTATCAGATCCAGTACGTGACTGCCCGTATCAAAAAGGGTTCCCATACCGGTCAGCTCGGGCAGGAAACGCCATGTGGCCGGACGGTTCCGCTCTGCGGAACCCGGATGCAGGTAAGCGGCGCGGAAGGAATATACCCGGCCGATATCTCCGTTGTCTATGAGTTCCTTTGCCCGCATCGAGGTAGGGAAGTAGCGGTTATGGAAAACCAACTGAGCGGTTTTGTCATACCCCGTCTCCGCAATGACCGCCTCTACCTCTTTGGCTTCGTCATAGCTCAACACCATCGGTTTTTCGCAGTAAATGTGCTTGCCGGCCCGTATCCCTTTTATAATGGCGTTCTTGTGCATATGGTTGGGGGTGCAGATGTTGATGATGTCAATGCCGGGATCGTTGATGATATCGTCCTCATTTTGGGCGGAGTACGCAAAACCGTACCGCTCACACAGCGCCTTACCCTTTTGAGCGTCGCGGGTGCAGACAGCTTCCAATTTTACCTTAAAGGGCAGGTCGTCGTAGTAAAACTGCATCGCCTGGTAGGAATAAGCGTGCGCTTTGCCCATGAACCCGTAGCCCAGTATTCCGGCTCTATACTCTTTGACTGCCATAGTTATGACCATTCCTTTCGCTCAGGCAAACTGGAGCCATTATACTCCTCAAAACGTGGGTATCAGCTTGAACAACGATGACGTGTGGAGTAAAATTTTCGTAAGCGTTCAAGCTCTTAGAGCCCGATTCGGGATGCTTATTGTTGATTGGAGTTAAAAATTGCCTTGAAAACATTTATACATCCGTTGACCTTGGAAACAAAAGCCCTTTATGATAGCTGCGCCGGCTTTCTTCCCGGCGCGGTGACATCTCCTCTTTACTTCCAGGGGCTTTATGCGTGGAATTTCGTCTCGGTCAACAGGTACGAAATCTTCGGCCGTCATCTGTGCATTGCGGCGGAGGACAAGATGAGAGGTGAGATTTTTGCCTTGCCTCCCCTGGGAGAACTCGGCGGAAAATCTTTTGCCCTGGCGGTGTACGCGATATTGGACGCGTTTGAACGGGAAGGATTACCCTGTGTTTTTCGCGAAGTTCCCGGCTTCATGCTGCCTCACTTTTCCGCTGTCGAAGGTTACAGGGCCGAGGTCGGTTACGATAGAAACTGCAGCGAGTACGTCTTTACGCTGGACGACCTCGCCGAGGGGCTTCAAAAGAGCGCCGTCAGGACGGAACGGCGTAGTTTTGAACGCAAATTCAACCCTCGCGCCCGCGAGATTACGCCGTCCGACAAAGACGCCGTACGCGCCGTCACACAAAAATTTTTTTGCTCGGAAATGGCCTGTTCTAATTGCTTCTATGGATGTGAGCTGGAGGTGGAATCGCGGATTATGGAAAGCTGGGACGAACTCGGCATGAAAGGCGTCATAATCGAGTCGGAAAAAGAAGCAAAAGAAGCGCTGGCTTTCGGAATCGTTTGCTTTCAAAAGGACACGGCGTTTTTCATATCTAAAAAAATTTGCCGGCGGACAAGGGGCCTTGACGCGTATCTCACCGCGGCGATGATGGACAGGCTTTTCGACGCGGAACACAGGTACGTAAACTACTCGGACGACCTGGGCAACGAGGGGCTGCGGAATTACAAAAGCGGCTTGGGCAAGCATACCTTAATGCACAGGTATGTAGTACGGCTTCTGAAGTAAAGGCCGCGTTCCAGTGGACATAAGCACCGTACCCGGCCTCGTCGGGGAAGCTGTCAAAAATATGGGCTTTACCCTAGGAGCGATGGCCGCCTTGGAAACGAGCCGTACCATTTCCTTCGGGAAGGAGGGTTTTGCCCTGGCGACGGGGACGAACTCAGCGTCCGATAACTGGGCGTTTTTTCCCTCGCGCGCCCTCGAAGAAAAAAATGTGAAACGGGTATGCTCTTTCTTCGAAGATATGAAGCTGCCCTTTATATGGCCCCTCTTTCCCAAAGCCGCGGCGGCGAGGCGAATTTTGGAGGACGCCGGGATGTTTACGCCCGGAGAATTGCTCGTCATGTCCCGCCCGGCGTTTTCTCCCGAAATAAATGACGTTCCCGCCTCGCTGACCTTTGAAAAAAACAAAAAAAACGACGTCTGGGCTGAAACCGCGTGGACGGCTTTCGGCTCCCCGCCAGGCGCGCCCGTTTCTTTAGTGAATCTGGCGCGGGGGCTGGGAAACAGCGATGGTTTTTTCCTGATCCTTGCCAAAATAGACGGTATTCCCGTTGGAACCGCCATGCTCGCCATAAGCGGGGGCAGCGCCGGGATTTATTACTTCGCGGCTATGCCGGGAGAGCGGAGAAAGGGCGTCGGGAAAGCAATGCTGCGCGAAGCGGCGCGCCTCGCCATAGAGCAGGGGCGAGACGTCCTGACTCTGCAAGCCACGCCGTCCGGCGTTCCTTTTTACGCGTCGCAGGGTTTCAAGCCTCTGTTCAGGCTTCCTCTGTACTCTTTCTCAGAGGAAGTTTTTTAAGCGGACGGCGGAATTTTAGACGATTGGAAGGATTTACCTGCATTAAAATGTTTAAAACCGGGTTGCAACCTTTCTTTTCCGTAGTAAAATAACTGCGATATTTTTTATGAAGCAGCGAGGGGAAATAAATGGGAGTACCGGCGGAAGTTGTTCACAGTTTACGTATATTGGGCCTGCCGTCCGACGCGACGGCTGACGATGTGCGTTCGGCTTTCCGGCGGCTTGCCAGGACATACCACCCGGACGTGGCCGGCAGGCACTACTCACGCAAGTTCGAGCAGATCACGAAAGCCTACGCTATTCTGAAAGAGCTGCCGCAGGAGGAATCTTCCAACGAGACGGCGCACCCGCCGAAAAGCGCCTCCCAAAACGACGTGGGGCGCTGGTTTTCTTTTGGCGGCACTTTGAGCAGAACTTTTGACTGGTACCGGACAAAGCAGGAACGCCCCGGAACCGAAAAAGAAACTCTGCGCCGCGCGGCGGAGGACGCCTTTAAGAAAACCCTGATTGAGAATGAAGCGCGTGTCGACGCCATTCTAAACCGCGGGGAGCGGATGCTCGAAGGTTTACTGAGCCGCAGGGAGCGCGAAACGCGGCGCGTGGGTACGAAAGGTCTCGTCTTGCGCCTCGCCAGCGGCAACTGTCAAGTCCGTCACCTGGCGCTGGCAAATTTGGCGAGCTTGACGAGTTTGGGGGAACTGGCCAACAAACCTGAGATATTCGAGACATTGTCCGACTCGCTTCAAAAATGGAGCATTGACGACAAGACCGCGCGTCTGGTTTCGGCGCTTCCGTTGACGCCGGATAACCACCGCAGGCTGGCCTGCGGCCTGGCCGTCAGAGCGTCGGTTATGCCGGACGCGCTGCTCTCGCATTTATTGCGATTATATGACTCTCACGCGGCGGACCGGGAGCTTTTGGAGACTTACCTCAGCCACGCCGGAGCAAGCGGTATCGCGTTGATTCTGAGGAAGTGGCCTCATGGAACGTTCGTTTCCGAATCCACCCTCCGCCGTCTTATTTCGCACGAGGATGAATCCGTGCTGGTGGCGGTTTTAAGCACGATGAAGCAGCGCTCGGTGCCTTGCCCGGAGAGCGCGTTGGGGCGCTTGAGCACCCATTTGTCGCATCCGAACGTGGCCGTCAGGGTATGGGCAAAGGCCCTGCTGCCCGCCTCAAAAAGATGAGCGGCGTTCACCCATATGTAAAGCTCGCGCGGGTGACGGTCGAGCGCCTGCTGAACGGAGACCCCGCGCCCGTTTCCGGAGCGGAGGTCGAAAACGACGCCGAACTGTGGAACATGGAGCGCGCGTGTTTTGTGTCAATCAAGACGCTGACCGGCAGCCTGCGCGGCTGTATAGGCACTATTGTGCCCACCCGGCGTAGCCTCGACCTGGAGATAATCGACAACGCCGCGGCCGCTTCCACGCGCGACCCGCGCTTCCCCCCGATGACGCCGCCGGAGCTGAAAGAAACGGTTTTTTCCGTGGACGTGCTTAGCCCGCCGGAGCCGGTTTCGGATCGCGGGGAACTCGACCCGTCGGTCTGGGGCGTCATAGTCAGGCAGGGTTCGCGGCGCGGCGTGCTTCTGCCGGACTTGGAGGGAATAGACACCGTTGAGGAACAACTGGCCATTGCGGCGAGGAAGGCCGGTATTGTGAATCCCGGCTCGGGACTGACCATAGAACGTTTCCGCGTAGACAGGCACAAAGAATAAACAGTGCCGCCTTTCCGTCCGTCCGTTCGGGCTTCGTATGACCGCCTTGAAGGAGAGTGCTGATATAGCATGAATAACATTTGTCGCGCGTTGCTTGAACAAACCGCCCACGCAATGTGTCTGATATGCCTGAAAACCGGCGTGCTGCTGGAACGTAACGGCAAATTCTCCGCCTTGCTCGATTCTTCCGGCGTCAATGACATGAAGCAGGGCTTTACGTTTGCGCCTGATGTTTTGGCTTGTATCAAACAGCAATGCCAGGCATTTGAGCAGACCGACACCATCAATGAAAGCTGGCATCCCCTGACTATAGACCAAAAAGGCGACGCGATTTTTCTCCAAACTAAAATAATATTCTTCGACCCCGATTCCCATACGGCCCTGTTATCGTTCCGCGCCCGGGATGTCAGCGAACAAAGCCTGGCGGAACGGCTTCTTGCCACGCGTGACCGCTTATTGAACGCCACCAGCCGCGCGGCCCAGGTGCTGCTTTCGGGCGGCAAGGATTTTGCCGCCAGCGTAAACGACGTGTTGACCATTTTAGGCGAGGCTACAGGCGTGGACAGGGTCTACGTCTGGAACATCCACGCCAGCCCCGACCCGGAAGTCAACCCTGAACTGCACACAACCCAGCTCTATGAATGGTCGCTTGGCGCCGAGCCTCAACAGGATTCGGACATCTGTACCAACAGGCCCGTTTCGGAGGCAATACCGACGTGGATCGATACGTTTTTGTCCGGCCGATGCGTCAACAATCTGGTCAAAAACATGCCTATCCTTGAACAGGAACAGCTTTCACCACAGGGCATCATATCCATCATGACGGCGCCTATTATTTTTAACGGCGAGCTATGGGGCTTCATAGGCTTTGACGACTGCCACTCGGAATATATCTGGTCGGAGCCCGAGGAAAACATTCTGAGAGCCGCCGGAATGATTGTCGGCGCCGCCATCCACAACCACAGAATAAATGACGCGCTGGAAGAAGCAAACGCCCGGTTGGCCGACGCCGCGGAGACCTCTCGCGAATACGCCGAGCAGGCCAAACACGCCAACGAAGCCAAGAGCGATTTTCTGGCCAACATGAGTCACGAAATACGCACTCCCATGAACGCCATCATGGGCATACTGCAACTGGTCCTGCGTATGCCCTTACACCCCAGGCAGCGGGAATACCTGGAAAAGATAGATTTTTCCACAAAGGCGCTGCTGCGAATCATCAATGATATTCTTGACTTCTCGAAAATAGAAGCCGGAATGATGGACGTGGAGGAAGTTCCCTTCTTTGTGGAAGATGCCATCAACGGCGTAATTGATTTGACAAAGCACCGGATGGAAGAAAAGGGGCTCGCAATATCTATTGAAAAAGATCCCGAGATCCAGGGACAATATCTTGGCGACCCCCTGCGGCTCAATCAGGTCCTGACGAATCTGTGTACGAACGCAATAAAGTTTACCGCTGAGGGACATATAACTGTCGCGGCCAAATTACTGGAAAAAACCGACTCCAAGGCCACGCTGCTTTTTTCGGTTACAGATACCGGTATCGGCATGAGTCAGGAGCAGCAGCGAAGGCTTTTTTCCGCTTTCACTCAAGCCGACACGTCAGTTACCAGACGTTACGGAGGCACAGGTCTCGGGCTTGCCTTGTGCAAAAGGCTGACGCAGCTAATGGGCGGAGATATCTGGTGTGAAAGCGAAATAGGCAAGGGCTCGGCTTTTTATTTCTCGATCCGGTTGGGTCTTGCGGAGTCAGGGATACGCGACGAAAAGACGCCCGGCAATTTTGCGGAACTGAAAGTGCTGATCGTTGAGACGGAAACGACTTTCCAAAGCGGGCTTTATGATATCCTGTACTCGTTGGGTTGCAGAATGCTTGAGAAAGCGTCGACAATCGATCATGCCCTTGATAAAGCGAAAGCCGCCGACGCTGAACAACCGTTTGATCTGATTGTGTTCGGACAGGGTCAAAAAGATGCGAAAAAGTTCTATCCTCTCAGCCCTTACGCGCTTGCGGACAGGCAAACTCCCACCCCCGCTTTTTTGCTCATTGAAGGCGAAAAACGTCCGACTCCGGATTTTCAAAATGTGACGACGAATGTCATAATGTATCCCGTCAACCCATCGAAATTATTCGATGCTATCCTCATATCCTTTGACTCCGGCATTCAACTGAATCCCCATGTACGCGAACAGCAAAATGAACTCGAAGTAATGAAGCCATACGCAAAAAATCGCATCCTTTTGGTTGAAGATAATGAAATCAACCAACTGGTGGCAAATGAAGTGCTCAGCCAGGCGAACCTTGTGGTCGATATCGCCAACAACGGCAAAGAGGCATTGGAGGCGCTGGAACGGAGTGAATACGACCTGGTCCTTATGGATATACAAATGCCCGAAATGGACGGGTTGACGGCCACCAGGCTTATACGGCGGCGGAAGGAGTTGAATTGGCTCCCTATTGTCGCGCTGACAGCCCACGCCATGAACGAAGATCGTCAAAAAAGTATGGATGCGGGCATGAACGCACATATTACAAAGCCCATATGCCATCCGGAGCTGTTCAAATGTCTGGCTGAATGGTTGGGTAAGGGACATAAGGCCAGAGAAATGGCGGTTTCTCTGGAAGAAATATAGCGATCCCAAAACAATTTCCCCATAAGTTACGAGGTGCGGCATGAACACAGGTAAGAGCTTTGTTATGCACAAAGCCGATCTCCTGGTAACCCTAGTGGACGGGCTCTTTCAGGACTATGGCTCGCTAGCGCTTGCCTGCGTCGCGATTTTCGCCTGTTTGACCACCGCTATCGGCCTGGCGGCCGGGGCCTCGTTCTTTTGTTCCAGAGCATATCTAAACGCCTCCATAAGGTAGAGAAAGTTGCGCGGGCATTATTCGATAATGAACCTGAATCTGCCCCACAGCGGCAGGGCCACGTATTTCAGGACGCCGACGGCCAGAAGGCCGACCGCCGCCCCTACCCACAGTCCGTGAAATTCGCGCAGCAGGGTTATAGTCAGCGGCGTGTGGTAATGGCAGAAGCTGTTGACAACTGAGGAGAAGCCCAGAGTTGTCCCTATTCTGAGAAGCTCGCGATAACGGGCCCAAAGCCCGTTATTCACGGCGAAAGCGTAAAGCAGGATGGAGGGGTAGCCTATAAAAACCTCCCTGGTGCGGGGGCGGGCGATTAACAGTTGTTCCAGAGCGTTGCGCACCATCGCCTCGACGCCGGGAATGAACTGTACGTTATCGCTGCGGAAAAGCACCAGCACAATGAGCGAAAGCAGCGCGGCGCCCAGGATCAACTCGCCCCAAACCGGCGGGCGGGAAAGCAATTCCTCCAGAGATTCGGGGTGTATCCGCCTGCGCAGGTCGTGGAGCACCAATAGGAGCGGCGGGAGCGCCAGGGTCAGTTTCACGCCGGAAAACGTCATAAGGCGGAACATA
>WRKN01000083.1 GCA_009778055.1 Synergistaceae bacterium | reverse complement strand
ATGGCGTTTGTGCTGTCCCTGGCGCGCTACGTGAAGCGCGTGAACGGACGCGACAAAGACAATATAAATATGGCCGACGCGGCGCTGTTTGCTTTGGGAGCCTGCGCTGTTGCGCTTGGCGCTTGGAAAATCCCCGCGGCTGCCCGTCTGCTCGGCGCGTTCTCCGCTGCTTTCGTGGTCACGGAGGCTTCCTTGACGGCTATGGACGACGTAAAAAACCGAGCTCTCGCGCTTCTGGAGGGGGTACTGTTCGCCCTGGCCGGGGGACTGGCCATAGCGGCGCTTTTCAGCGAGCCAATCTATATGTTCCGCCTGATGTCCTTTTCCGGGGTGAAGCTGACCCTTATGCTGCCGCCGCTTTTGGTCATCCTTCACGACATGCGCAGACGGATACACCCCGAGTCTCTGTCGGAACTGCTTTCCCGTCCTCCTATCTGGGGCGAGCTGATACTGGGGCTGGCGTTGTTTTCGTTCCTGGGGCTGGTGCTTTTCCGCAGCGGCAACGTGCAGTTCATCCCCGGCCTCGAGGCGAAGGTGCGCAACGCCCTGGAGCAACTGTTGATTGCCCGGCCGCGCACCAGAGAAGTTTTTATAGGCTACCCCTCCGTCCTCCTCTACGCCTTCGCGGTGAACAACGGGCTTTGGCCGCGCTACCGCGAGCTGCTCAGAATAGGAGCGGTTCTGGGCTTTGCCTCCGTCGTCAACAGCTTCTGCCACTATCACACGCCCCTTATGTTCATTCTGCTGCGCGAATTTAACGGGCTGTGGACGGGGACGGCGCTGGGCTTTCTGGCTGTAGGCGCTCTGAAGTACGCCGCGCTGCCCCTGTGGGGCAAAATCAAATTTATAACAGAGTAAAGTAATAAATTATGAGGCGTTACCGAGTGGCCGTAGCCGGCTATTACGGATTCGGCAACCTTGGCGACGAACTTCTCGCCGAGGCCGCGATAACCGCTCTTTTGCGCTGCGGCGTGGAGAAGGAACGTATAGTTCTGATGTCCGCCGCTCCTGAGGAATCGAGGCAAAAATTCGGCGTGGACTCCATAAACCGATGGAAAGTTTTACAGGTCTGCGGAACGCTCCGGCAAAGCGAAACGCTTCTGCTGGGCGGAGGGGGCCTGTTTCAGGACGTCAGCAGCCTGCTCTCCTGCTTTTACTACTGGTGGCTCGTCAGGGCGGCTTGTTTTTGCGGGGCCGTCCCCTGGGCTATCGGGCAGTCATTTGGCCCATTCTCCACTCGTACCGGGCCGCGTCTGACCCGCGACGCGCTGAAACGCTGCCGCGCGGTGCAGGTACGCGACGCGGCCTCGGAGGCTCTTTGCGCCTCCCTTGGCCTAACGGTCGAAACCGGCGGCGACCTTGCGCTGTCGCTGGCGGATTCTTTCATCAGCCAGGCAGGCGGCGGCAAATCAAAATCTCCCGCGAGGCTGCTGGTCAATCTGCGCCCCGGCGCCGGCGCTCAAAAACTCTCCGAACGCCTTGCCGACGCGATATCGGCCTGTTTTTATTCCTCCTCCTTCGGCGGAGAACTTGTCGGCGTGGCCCTCTCGGATGAAGACGAGCGGCTAATGAGCCGCTTCAACAGCGAGGGACGCCTGCCTTTGTCGCGCATCGAACGCATTGCCGCGCTGCCGGACGCCTTGCGCGTTTTTTCCGGCAGCGCGGCCGTCGGGATGAGGCTGCATTTCGTCATGCTGGCCGCTCTGGCGCAAATCCCGCTTGTCGCCGTCCCATACGACCCGAAAGTGGAGTCCTTCGCCGTCGGACAAAACATACCCCTATGGCGGGACGGCGCGCTGCCGCCTCCCCGCCCCGCTTCATTTCCCCGCGATTTTTCTCCCGGCCGCGTCCGTGGGGAAATTGACGCCCTGTGCCGTAAGGCTCTTTATATTGAACCATGAACATTCACGATAAGCACGACAAGCACGAAAACCTGAAACAATACCTGCGCGGGCTGGGCAGTGTGGCGGTCGCTTTTTCGGGAGGGGTGGACTCGACGTTCCTTTTGAAAACCGCGCGCGATGTTTTAGGGGAACGAGCTATTGCGGTAACGGCCCGTTCCCTTTCTTTTCCCGCGCGGGAGTTTGACGAGGCGAAAGCCTTTTGCGAGCGCGAGGGTATCCTTCACGTTATCTGCGACACCGATGAGCTGAGTATCGAGGGCTTCTCCCTGAATCCGCCCAATCGCTGCTACCTGTGCAAAAACGAGCTGCTTTCCAAAATATGGGACGTGGCGCGGAAGCACGGAACAGCGCACGTGGCCGAGGGCTCCAACATGGACGACGACGGGGACTACCGCCCGGGAATGACCGCGGTCAGGGAGCATGGGGTCAAGAGCCCGCTTCGCCACGCGGAGCTTTTCAAGGAAGAAATACGCGCCCTTTCAAAAGAAATGGGGCTGCCTACCTGGAATAAACAGCCCTTCGCTTGCCTTGTGTCCCGTTTCCCATACGGTGAAAAAATCACCCCGGAGCGACTCAACATGGTTGACCGCGCGGAGCAGGTTCTTTTGAGCCTCGGGCTTGTTCAGGTGAGGGTTCGCCATCACGGTAACTCGGCACGGATCGAAACCGACGAGGAAGGGTTCGCCGTCCTGTCGAAACGCGAAACGCGCGAGGCCGTGTACGAGCAATTCAAGCGAATCGGCTTCACCTATGCCGCGTTGGATTTTCTGGGGTATCGCACCGGCAGCATGAACGAAACTTTATCCCTGCCCTGACTGCGGGGATGGGAGTGGAGTGATTTCAATTGGATAAAGGCTCCGGCTCGACATTGCCGCCGCCGCTTTTACCCCAGAACGTGACTCCCCGCTGCGTGCCTTCGTAGAACTCCAGTATGCGCTGGACTTCCGGGATGTAGGAGGCTTTTTTTTCCAGCGCCTCCTGAAAAGCCCGCGAAAAAAGCCGGCCTTTACCGTAGAGTTCGCTGTAAAAGGCACGAATGGCGCGCCTGGACGCTACGGAAAAATTTGCCCGCTTCAGTCCTATGGAGTTGAGGCCGGTCAGGCGCAGAGGTTCGCCGGAGGCCAGCGTGTAGTGCGGAACATCCTGTGAAACGCGATACATTCCGCCTATCATGCAATAGCTCCCTATACGCACGTACTGATGTATGCCGGCCATTCCGCCGAACACAGTATGGTCGCCGACCGTTACGTGCCCGGAAATCCCGACTTTGTTTGCAATAACGACGTGACTGCCGAGCCTGACGTTGTGCGCCAGATGTACGCCTTCCATAATAAAACAGCCGTCGCCGACCACTGTGTCATTCCCTTCGCCGGTGGCGCGGTTTATGGTTACGTTTTCGCGGATAACGCAGTTGTTCCCCACGCGAACCCAGGATTTTTCACCCGCGTATCCGTGATCCTGAGGATCGCCGCCAATAGCCGCATACTCAAAGATGCGGCAGTTCTCGCCGATTATGACGAAGTCGCCCACGCTCACGAAAGGCCTGAGAATCGTACCGGCGCCTATGACCGAGCGTCCCTCCACCACGCAATACGGCCCGACTTTCACGCCCTCGCCCAGATCCGCCTCCGGAGAGACGACGGCTGTCGGATGAATGACCGCGCTCATGCTAGTCTTCCTCCGGGGACGCGTTCTTGTCCAGCGTAGACGCAACCACGAAACTGAACAATCCCTCGGAAACCAGCACGTCGTCCACGTAACCCGTGACCTTGGCTTTGCCGGCCGAGCCGCGAACCCTGACCAGTTCCGCCTTCGTCACCAGGCGATCGCCGGGGCGTATGGGCTTGCGGAAGCGAGCCTTTTCCACACCGGTCAGGAAGACGACCTGCCCTTCCAGCCTGTCTCCGAGATTCGCCATTGCCAGAATAGACGCGACCTGCCCCATCGATTCGAGCGTAAGAACGCCGGGCATCACGGGATCGCCGGGGAAGTGCCCCTGAAAGAAAGGTTCGTTTATCGTGACGTTTTTGTACCCGACCACGTATTCTTTGCTGTACTCCAATATGCGGTCCACCATCAAAAATGGATATCGGTGGTGCAGTATCTTCATAATTTCCATTACGTCCATATTGCTTCACTCCTTAGAAATTTAGTCTAAGCGCGATACGGCGCGCAAACGCTCTACAAGCTGAAGATGCTGTACGTGCCCGGCGCGGATTGCCACTACGTGAGCGATAAGCGGACGTCCCAGACAAGCAAGGTCTCCCAGCAGGTCGAGTATCTTGTGACGCGCGAATTCGTCGGGAAAACGCAGTCCTCCCGCCGCTTCGACGCCGGTATCGCCAACCACTACGGCGTTGTCGGGGGAACCGCCCAACGCAAGGCCGGCGGCCCGCAGCGCCTCGACGTCCGAACGCATGACAAAAGTCCGAGCCGGCGCGATTTCCTTGAGGTAATCCGTTCCGCCGTCACCAAAGTAATCAAAAATCCGAGTGCCGACAGGCGCGGCGGCGTAGTCAATAACGTACGTAACGCGGAATGAACTCGAAGGGAGGGCCACGACAAAGCGCGCGTCATCCCCGGCATACACGGGATATCTCAGGGCAAAAGGCAAAGGATTTTCGCGTTCGCACGGAACGGATTTTTCCATGATTTCCCTCGCCAGGCCCAGGGAGCAGCCGTCAAGCCCGGGCATCTCCAGAGGGAAATCACCGGTTACGGAGAGTTTGCACCGCCACACGCCAAGCCCGGCAAGAGCCGAGAGGACGTGTTCGCACGTACGCACCCGCTTTCCGTCGGGAAAAATGAGGTCTGAACCGCGCCCCGTCCCATCCAAAGCCAGCCCCGACACCGGCAGACGCGTCCCTCCGGCCTCCAGGCTCAAAGCCTCGCCGGACGGTTCTATGGAAAGGCAAAATTCACGTCCCGAATGCAGCCCCACCCCCTTGAGCTCTATTGAGTCCGACAGTTTACGGTACTGCATTTCCTAGCCTCCCCCGGAGGAAGCGAACGCGCGCTCAAGCCGCTTAAGCCGCTCGTAAAGCTCGGGCAGACGCGTCGAAAGCACCTGCGCCTTTTTAGCTTCGTTGTGCGCCCGCGCGGGAAACCCGGAGACTACGGCGCCAGCCGGTATGTCGTTCGTCACTCCTGATCTGCCGGCCAAAATCGCGCCTTTCCCGACGCGCACGTGATCCGTTATCCCTACCTGAACGGAAACGGTAACTCCGTCCTCCACCACGGAACTGCCGGCAATCCCGGCCATAGAGCATATTACGCAGTGTTTACCGATTCGCACGTTGTGCCCGATTTGCACGTGGTTGTCAATTTTGGTCCCGTCGCCTACCGAAGTATCCCCAATGGTACCCCTGTCTATGGTGGAACAAGCGCCGACTTCAACTTCGTCGCCGACAATCACTCCGCCTATCTGGGGGATTTTCACCAATCCGGCCTCGGAGGGCAAAAAGCCGAACCCGTCGCTGCCCAGCACACACCCGGCGTGCAAAATACAATTTTTGCCGACGCGCGTGCCGTGCATCAAGGTAACGTTGGGTTCCACAACGGTTCCGGCGCCCAGCCGGACTTCATGCCCCACGTAAGCTCTCCCCTCCAAACGGACGCCCTGTTCCAGAACCGCCCCCTGCTCGATCACGCAAAGCGGCCCTATCCAAACGTCCTCCCCTACCGCGGCCTCCGCCGACACCACTGCCGATTGGTGTACGCCCGCGGGTTTGAGGTAAGTCCGGGCAAAAAACGCCAGCAGATCAGGCAGCGTTCCCTTGGGGTTCCCGGAAGAAAGCCCCGGACGGCCGCCCTCAAAAAACTCCGGCCTGCCAATGACAGGAACGCCAGGCTCAACCGATTTCAGGGTTTTAGCGTCCCATACGACGCACAGACAGTCCGGCCTCCCGTCCTCGGGAAGCGTTACGCCCGTTATTACCCGCGTACCGTCCCCTACGACCTCAAGCCCCAGTTTTTTGCCCAATTCGGCAAGGGTAATACTGTTCATGAGTATTCTATCCCCCAAACTAAAGCAGCAATATTCCCCTCAGGCCGATTTTGTCTTCGTAGCGTTCGTCGTAGTGAAGTTCGACCGAAAGGTATTCGTTGATACGGTAGCCCAGAGCCGCGTTGTGCCCATATTCCGGGCTGTAACGCCACCAGGCGTAAGGCCGCCGGACTCTCGCCGGACCCCACCAGGCGCGGTACCAGACCTCCTGTTCCGGCCACTCTACTTCCAGCCCCGCCTGTAACCTGTTCCATAGCTTCAAACGCAGGCCCAGCCGGTTTGATAACCCAAACTCGCTCACGTCGATTATCGTTTCGTTGTAAATTTCCAGATCCAGGCCGGTATATTGTCTCGTGTTCCAGCCGGCCAGCAGTCCAGCCTCCGGGTAACGTTCGCTTACGCCGGAGTAGGCCGCGAACCATATTTGGAAGATAAAGCGTTCGCTGTTCACCGCGGCGTCCACCTTCGACACCTGGCCGGGGACGAAGGCGACTTCTACCCTGGAACGAGTGTTCGACACCAAGCTGCGATCCTCCAGAAGCTCCTGCGCGAGAAGTTCCACGTCGCTCCGATGCAGGCTGATCCATTCCACCGGCAAGCCGATGACGGGCGACATCCCGGAAATCAAATTGGCCGTCAGCTCGGACTGAAACATGACAGGAAGAGTGGACGAAAAAATAGTCGGTGTGACAGCCAGCAGCAGGGGTTGTTTGGGATGAAACGCCACCTGAAGCGTTGAGGATCCGTTCTCCCCGCCGCCGGATTCAAGACGCGCCAGAAGGGAAAAATCCCACCCGGGCAGGCGGCGCTCCACGACGTCCCCTATCTGCCTTTTGAGCGCCGAGTCCGCCCACGAAAGAGCGTCTATGGGCAAACCCTCAAGGAAAGCCAATATATCGCCGGCCATTCCGGCCGCGTCGCGCGCAAACCACGAATCCGTGGGGGCCCTGAGATCGGGAGAGACAAGGAGCACGCTCCACCGCGTCGGGTTTTGCGCCTTGAAAACAACCACCGGGGCTCGCCCCCTCTGTTCGGCCGTAACCTCGTAACCTGAAAAAAGCCGGCGCGCCACCAGAGCAAGCGTGTCCAAACGGGATTCGCCCGGCGGTATCTCGTCCCACACGGCCGAGAGGCCGCGCATGACGTGAGATTCGAGCCAGAGCGGCATTCCCTGGACGCTTAAGGTCTCCGTTAAGGAAGCCTCGGCAAAGCCGCGGGCATTAAAAAAAAAGGCTGCGGCGCAACAGCCTGCAGCCATAATTTTTACCGTCCGGGACACAAGCACAGCTTAAAACATCTGGCCGAAGCCGAAATACGTCCTGTTTTCATCGGCGCCCGTGGCGTAGTCCAGGCGTATCAACCCCATAGGGGTTTTTACCCGCAACCCTATCCCGTAGTTGTCGTGCAAAGTGCCCCAGTCCATGTCGTTATCTGCGTTGCCCACGTCGTAGAAACCGACGACTTCAAAACTTTTCTGAACCGGCACCCGCAGCTCGAAGTTGCCGAGAATGACGTTGCTGCCCTCGAAAGTTCGGCTGTGATAGCCGCGAAGGCTGTTCATGCCGCCCAGCGAGTACCTGGCAAAGGCCGGCAGGTCACTGTCCAAAGCCGACCCCACGCGTACCCGCGCCGCCAAAATAACGGGGTTGTCCTCCGACCACATGCCGTTCACGTCGACCACTTCGTTCAGCAAATTGTTCAAAGGCAGATAGTAACGGGCCTGAGTCCAGTATTTAAGATAAGTATATTCGCCGCCTATAAACTCCACCGCCTGTTCCAGCGCGGTATCCCAAAGAAGGCCCTTCTGGTACGGCAGGTAGGGCTCGCGCTTGTCCAAAGTGAACTGCAGTTCCCCGGAGAAATTCCTTCCCCCCCACATCGTGAGGTCGTTGTAATAATCCTCAATGGGGTTGTGAGGATCGCTATAATCGGTGTCGCGCCAGTTCAGGGTGAAAAACCAGGACCATTCCTCAGCGCGGCCGAACCTTTTGCCAAGGCCCGCGAAAACCGACAGGCTGGTCTCGTCGTACTCGAACTGTTTTTTCTCCCTGTGATAATAATACCGGTCCGTGAAGTCCCTGTAGGTAACCCCGACCCGCCAGGCGTAGGTTTCCCTGTCCATGTAGGGGCTCGAGTACGTGGTCCAGTAACGGGCTTCCTGCCCCTCGTCAAAACCTACTTCAAATTGATGCCCCAAACCGCTGAAATTGGTGTCGGTGTACGTAAGCCCTCCGCTGAGTCCGCTTTCGGATCCGTACCCTACGTTGATGCCTATGGATTGGGTTTTCTTCTCCCTGACCGTCAATATCAGGTTCAACACGTCCGGGTCATGGTCGGAGACGTCGAATCCAACGTTGACGTCCTCGAAATACCCCTTCCCCTGCAATGTGCCGAGCTGATGCCTGAACCTGGTGACGTTGAAGAGGTCGCCTTTCTTGAGTTTGATCTCACGCCGAATAACGTGGGTTTTTGTCCTTCTGTTCCCCTGTATGATGACATCCCCTACGCGAGGCTCCACGATGTGGACTTTAATACGCCCGCCATTGATGTCCACATCGGCTACGCGCACCATTACGTACCCGTCTTTGCGGTACTTTTCCTGTATGCGGTCTAGGTCGTTTCGGAAAAACACCCTGTTGAATACCGAACCTGGCTGAGTAAATACCTCTCTCATCAGCACTTCGCTCTTATATACGGTGTTGCCCTCGAAGGTTATTTCCTCGACTACGGGGTTCTCCATTATGGAGTAGACCACCGACACCCCGCCCGGTACGGCGGTCAAATCGGCGTCCACGAAAGAGAAAAAACCCTGACTGTAGATGGAGTCTATGTCACTTTGCAGCTTGTCCCTTTCCAGCGGTTCGCCGGGCCTGGTCTCCACCACTCCCAGAATATAATCGGACACCACACGCTCGTTGCCCCTCACCCCAACCGACATAACCATCGTTTCGGCGGCAAAAGCAACTCCGCAGCACGCTAAAAACATCAAAAACACTAAAAGCCACAGGACAACCCCCGCAGCGCGCCCCCCAAAAAAACGACCGCTCATCCTCGACCGCCGCCCCTTTCCAACCGCGTCATCTCGAGTTTTCCACCCTTATAGCCGGTGGCTCGTCCTTCATCGCCCGCTCTCCCATTTCGATCAGCGATAAAATACGGTCGTAAGGGAGACTTGTTTCCGATTCCTTTTGTTCGCTTTGTTCTTTTCGCTCTCTCCGAGACGGCAGTTCCAGGTTCACGCGCCGCGCCGGTCCCGCCACACTAGCAAGCACAGCCCCAAGCTCCGCGACCGGTTCCTCCGGTTCAGCAACGGCCGGCGCCGGTTCACTGTCCGCCGCAGCCATATCGTCCGGACGCCTGCGCAGGTTGCCCAGCAGTTCCATCTCGTCCGGCGTAAGCCACTCCAGAGTAAGATGCCCCTCCGCGCGGTTTTCCTTTGCCGGCCCGTCCTGCTGCAGAGCCAAAGGCGCGGCGGTGAGCAGCATTATCCCAACAGCCCAAAAGAACGCCTCCGCCGTCCTGAAAAAACTGAACCTGCGCGCACTCACGCAGCAACGGCCTTCCAGCTTATTCCACAACTCGCCCCTTAAGGCCTCTATATCGGCCCTGGCGCACTCGGCTTCCATAAGCGCGCTTTCCACGGCCCCTTCCTTATATGCTCTGACACAACGTTCCAACCACCGAATTATCCCGGCGACGCGCCTTTCCATACAAGTACCCCCGTTTTTACTACTTACAATATCACACTCAAACACATTTTGCGGCCTTCGCCCCGACTCCGAGCCAACTTCTGATTCTTGCCACGGCGCTGCGCCTCAGCCTGTACACGTGTGACACGTCGATATTCTGTTCGTCGGCTACCTCCGACGGGTTCTTGCCCTCAAAAAAAAGCGCCCCCACCACAACAGCTTCCTTACCTTGCAGACGCTCTATGCTTTCGGCGACATCCAGCCAGTCTTCGTCCGGCAGCTCGGGTTCGCCGGCGAAAAGACGTTCGTCGTCCAAAGGAATCGGGGCCCTCTTTTCGTGACGCTCGAAAAAGTTTATCATCTGCCCGCGTATTCTGTGGTAAGCGTAAGTGGAAAACCGCAGATCCCGTTCGGACTCGAAGCGGTCCACCGCGCTTATCAAAGCCAGCATTCCCTCCTGAACCATATCCTGCCGCAGGGATGGGGAGGATTTGAGCTTCCCCGCCAGCCAAAACACCAACGGCCGGTAGGCGACTATA
>WRKN01000082.1 GCA_009778055.1 Synergistaceae bacterium | reverse complement strand
GGAGCGGATTCCGCACTTTTCCTCGGCCTTTTACGTTTATAAGTACGTAACGGGTTTTACGGCGGCGGGGGCGTTCGCCGGAACCGTCCTGGACGAGGAGCGCAGGGGGAAGACGTCCGCCAGGGAGCGTTACATAGATTTCCTGAAAAGCGGGTCCAGCGCTTTCTCGCTCGACATACTCAAAAAGGCCGGCATTGACCTCGAAAGCCCTGAGCCTTTCGACCTGGCGATGGCTGCGTTCCGGGATAAATTGGAAGAAGCTGAAAAACTGTTTTAAGCGCCGCCGCGGGCAGGTTTTGTTAGAATCCGGTAATTTGCCTAGCATTTATGTGAAAGCGTGTTAAAATGGGGGAAGTTTTATTGACTCCGGTAATTGTAGCGCCGGTTACTTGTTTATTTGAGTTGGGAGGATCTTTATGGATTCACTAGTTTTGGACTTGACGCAGCTTTCGGGAGTTGGAAAACAGGAATCGAAAAGCGCTCAAGCTTTAGTTAAATCAGAACTCATGTCCGGTATACCCTTTGAGGAAATGCTGTCTTCGTCAATGAAAAAGGTCAACGAACTTCAGTTGGAGTCGGACGACATGGTTCGGAGGCTGGCTATCGGGGACGTAGAGGACATTTCCGAGGTTGTTTTGGCGTCTTCCAGAGCGGAGGTAGCCTTGAAAATGTTTATGGAGCTGCGCAACAAATTCGTGGAAGCTTATCAACAACTGTCCAGAATAACGGCTTGATTTCTCGTGTGCCTGTTTAAGGTATTATGGAGAATCTAAGGCAACTGCGATCGAGGTTTTTGTCCTTTTGGGCAAGCTTGAAACTATGGCAGAGGGTGTCTGTATTTGCGGCTGCCTTTTTGGTTTTGAGCCTGCTCATTCTTGCTGTGGTCTGGTCAAGGCGTACCTCTTACGAGCCTCTTTTTGTGAGGCTGGACATGGAAGATCAGGCCGCTATAGTGAGTTACCTGAGGGAAAACAGAGTTCCGTATCAACTGAATCCAGTTGCCGGAGCTATTCTTGTGCCCAAAGAGCAGGTTCATGAAGCCCGGCTCGCCTTGGCTCAGGAAGGGATTCCCAAGGGAGCCGGCAGGGGATTCGAGCTTTTCGACGACAACAGGATGGGCAGCAGCGAATTCGACAAGCAGGTGGCATACATCAGGGCCGTCGAAGGGGAACTGCAGCGCACCATATCGCAAATGGACGTCGTGGACTCCGCCAGAGTCCGTATCGTCGTCCCCAGGCCGCAGTTGTTTCTGGAACGCCGCGAACCTTCGCAGGCGTCCGTTCTTGTGCGCCTCAAGTCAGGCGCGCGCTTAAACCCCAATCAGGTCAAGGCTATAGTTTTTCTTGTGTCGCGGAGCGTGGAGGGCCTGCAGCCCGAGGGCGTGACCGTAGTTGACACCAGCGGGCGCGTTTTATCCGACATGATCTCGGACGACTGGCTGATATACTCCGTGGACGGGCAAAGCGGGGTCACGTCGGTTCAAAGGCAGCTTGAGCGCCAGCTTGAAAGCGAGCTCATAAACAAGGTACGTATCATGCTTGAGCGGGTTTTCGGCGTTGGGAGCGTACAGGCGGAGGTCAAGGTCGAACTGGACTTCGACAAAAAAGAATCTTCGCTGAGAGAGTTTTTCCCGGACCCGGAAACCGGCCAGGGGGTCATCCGCAGCCGGGAGTCCGAGGAAGAAGATTACGAGGGAACCGGCGCGAACATCCCCAACGCGCCGGGAACCACTACAAACATTCCCGGCTACGACATCAACAGGGGGCAAAACGTACAAAGCACGTACAACAGGGCAAGAAATACGCAGAACATGGAGATAACGACGCGGCAGACCAACGAAACCGCCACTCCCGGCACTATTAAGCGTCTTACTGCCTCGGTCGTCGTAAATAGAGAACTGAACGAATCAGAACTTCTCAATATCAGAAATCTTACGGCCGCCGCCATAGGTTACAACGAAGTCCGCGGGGACAGCATAGTGGTAAACGCCATGAAGTTCGACGATTCTTTTGCCAGGGAACTGCTGGAGGAGCTCCGCAAGGAGAGACTGGCGCGGCTCGTGGCGGGAATTTTTATAGCTGTCCTGGCATTGGTGGGCGCGGTGTTGGTTATCGCGTGGTGGCAGCGCAGGAGAAGAGCGAGGTTGGCGTTGAGCGGCATAAGTGATGAATCCAAACGTATACCCACTATCCAGGAGATGTTGACGTCCCCGGATCTTTTGGCCTTCCAGGGAGAGATGGCGGTTTTGGAGGAACAACTGAAGGCATATGCCAGAAATAACCCCGGCGAGGTGGCGAACCTCATCAACGAGTGGATATCTTCCGACTGAGAAGGTGGCTTTCTAATGGCAAAAACGCTTAAGGTAAGTAACTTATCCGGCAGGGAAAAAATCGCGATCCTCATGGTGGCGCTGGGTAACGAGATTGCCGCGGAAGTATATAAACTGCTCGACGACGCCACCATTGAGCTTATAACCCTGGAAATAGCCAACCTGCGAAAGATAACCCCGGACGTCAAGCTGGAGGTTATGAAAGAAGCGCAGGAAGTGTTGATGGCGCGGGAATTTATGGCGCGCGGCGGAGTGGAGTACGCGCGGGACATCCTGGAACGCGCCCTGGGGCCGGAACGGGCGCAGAACCTGCTCACCCGCATTACGGCCAGCCTGCAGGTCAGGCCCTTCGACTTTATGCGCCACACCGACGCTCAACAGGTGCTGAGCTTCATTCAGGGCGAACACCCCCAGACGATAGCGCTTATCCTGTCCTACCTCGAAGCCCCGCAGGCCGCCATGATAATAAGCGGCCTTCCCGCTGTGATGCAGGCCGAGGTGGCCAAGCGCATAGCAAAGATGGACCGCATAACGCCGGAGGTCTTGCGGGAGGTGGAGCGCGTGTTGGAGCGCAAGCTGAGCACGGTAATGGGACAGGACTTCACCCTGGCCGGCGGCATAGACGCGGTGGTCGCCATCATCAACAGCGCCGACCGAGCCACGGAACGGAACATAATGGAATACCTGGAGGAAAACGACCCGGAGCTGGCGGAAGAAATAAAGAAACGCCTCTTCGTGTTCGAGGACATCATTCGCCTGGACGACCGCTCGCTGCAGCGCGTGCTGCGCGAGGTGGACATGAAGGAGCTGGGGCTGGCGCTCAAAGGCGCTACCGAGGAACTGCGCGGGAAATTTTTCAAGAACATGTCCAAGCGCGCGGCGGAAATGCTCCAGGAGGACATGGACTACATGGGGCCGGTGCGGGTCAAGGACGTCGAGGATTCTCAGCAGAAGGTAGTAAACGTGGTCAGATCCCTGGAAGAAGCCGGCGAGATCATCATCGCCACCGGCGGGGAGGACGAGCTGATTGTCTAGCCTCCATCAGGGCGTACTGCGTGCCGTTCGCCTTTTGCCGGACGTCGTGAAGATAGGCGTCGAGCCTGATACTGCTCTTCCTCCCGATCGAGGGGAAGAGCAGATTTTAAATGAAGGAAATTTATCCGACGGGGGAAATTCACCCGAGTCCCAGGAGGCTTCAGAAGCGCCGAAACCCAAGGAAGAACCCAAACAGACGCCCGCCGCCCCTGTCATAGATCATCTGAAAGAACTGCAAAGCCTGATAGCCGCGCTGGAGACGCAGTTGAACGAAGCCAAGGGCAAAGAACAGGGCTTCATGGGCCAGATAAAATCCCTGGAAGCGGAAGTGTCCGCGACAAAGAACGCGTACGCTCAAAAAGAACGAGAACTGGCGGCCGGCGCGGACGCCGTGAAAGCGCAGGCCAAAACCGAAGGCAGGGAACAGGGGCACAGCGAAGGGCTGCAAAAAGGATACGACGAGGGGCTGAAAAAGGCCCAGATCGAGGTAGAGGGGCGGTACAGGGAGAAATTTTCCTCTCTTGCGGCCGCGCTGGAGGGAATATCCGCGAGGCTCGAGGAGCAGTTCTCGGAGCTGGTCGAGTTGAATCAGCCCAGAATGCTCAGGCTGTGGCAGGTTATGCTGAAAAAAATGCTGCTTCGGGAAATGACCCTGGCCCCGGATGTGATATTCAAGGTTTTGGCCGATGTATTATCGCGCCTGAGCGATAAGAATCATGTTCTGATATATGTGTCGCCTGACGACCTTGGACTTCTGGAGGACAAGCTGGAGGGAGAATTCGGCGACATCCTGAGGGGCGTGAAGCACCTGGAGCTCAAGTCGGACGCGCACGTAGACAAGGGAAGCTGCTTATTGGAGACTAACCTGGGCATATACGACGCCCGCTGGCGTACGCAGTTTGAACAGATAGACGCCGTTTTTGAAAGCCTGTTCCAGCAGCTCGGGAAAACGCCGCAGCAGGTCAAAACAAAGGAAAGCCGCACGCGCGCCGTTAAGAAAAAATCGGAGGCCGGAGCGAAAAATGTATGAAGCGGACCTTTTTCAAATTCTGGAATCGGACTTGGAACAGCTACAGCTCGTCAAAATAAACGGGCGCGTGGTGCAGGTCGTGGGACTCGTGGCGGAATCCCAGGGGCCCGACGTGAGAGTGGGCGACCTTTGCAGGATATCCTTCAGAGACGATTCTCACGGTCTTGACGCCGAGGTGGTCGGTTTCCGGGGAGACCGCGTATTGCTCATGCCGTTGGGGGATTTGAGGGAGATAGGGCCGGGCTGTGACGTCAGGTCGATGGATCGCCCCCTCGGAGTGCCGGTTGGGGAGTCCCTGCTGGGGAGAATCCTCGATGGGCTGGGTAACCCGCTGGACGACAAAGGCCCCCTTATTGCCACGGATTTTTATCCCCTTCACGCCGAACCTCCCCACCCTCTGCGCAGGCAGATGGTGGAGACCCCTCTGTCCGTCGGCGTGAAGGTTATTGACGGGCTTTTAACCCTTGGGACGGGACAGCGCATAGGGATTTTCGCGGGTTCCGGCGTGGGTAAGAGCACCTTATTGGGTATGATGGCGCGTTATACGAGCGCGGACGTAAACGTAATATCCCTGGTGGGGGAGCGCGGGCGCGAGGTGCGTGAATTTATCGAGCGCGACTTGGGGGGGGAAGGTTTGGCGCGCTCCGTGATAGTTATAGCGACGTCGGATCAGCCGCCCTTAATCCGGTTGAAAGCCGCTCTGACGGCCACTGCCATAGCGGAGTTTTTCCGGGACGGCGGAAAAAACGTCCTGCTCATGATGGACTCTGTCACTCGGGTGGCCAGGGCGCAGAGGGAAATAGGGCTGGCCATAGGCGAGCCTCCGGCAACGCGCGGTTACACGCCGTCTGTGTTCGAGTTTCTTCCTCAGTTGCTGGAGAGGGCCGGGGCGGCGGAGCGCGGAAGTATCACGGGCGTTTATACCGTGCTGGTTGAAGGCGACGACATGAACGAACCCGTCGCGGACACGGTGCGCGGAGTGCTGGACGGACACGTAGTCCTGTCCAGGAAGATTGCCGCGCGTAATTTTTATCCTTCCGTCAGCGTTCTGGAGAGCGTCAGCCGCGTCATGCCCGCCATTGTCTCGCAGGAACATCTCACGGCCGCCGGACGGATAAGGGACCTTATGGCTACCTATGCCGAATCGGAGGACCTCATCAACATAGGGGCTTACAAATCCGGGGCAAATCCTCGTGTGGATTGGTCTTTGAAACACCTGGACTCGGTGCGCTCGTTCCTTATACAGCAGGTCGGGGAATTTTCCTCGTTCGATGATACGGTTAAGCAAATGCTTTCACTTGCTCCTGAAAAGTGATAAAGACTACGGAGGTTGTTTGTAATGCAGCAACGTATTCAAAGGTTCAACCGGATTTTGAAGTTACGTGAAAACTACCGCCAGACGGAACAGGTAACCCTGGCGGAGGAGCAGCGGGAAGAGGACACCGTACTGCGCAGGCTCGATTCTCTCGGCAAGGAGAAATTGAGCGCGGTGGACGCTTTCCGGGGCGAGACGGAAAGGACGGTTTCCCTTCAGGATATATGGCTTCAGAGGCAGACCATAGACGTCATCGAGAAGCACATAGACAGCGGCAGGGAAAACCTGAGCGACGTAAGGCGCAGGATAGCCGGCACGGAGGAGCGTTTGATGGAAAAACACCGCGACGTGCGCCTGATGGAGACGTACGTCGATAATCTCAAAGTAAACGCCGGCATTACGGCCAACGAAGCGGAGCAGGTCGAGCTGGACGACATCGCCGTCATCAGATACGGGCGAACGCTTATAGGCGCTTCCAAGCGGTGAAGGGGGGAGCCTGATGGTGGGGCCCGACTTTACCGGAATGCAGAAGGTTCTTGACCGCATAGACGAGATAACGCGAAAGTGCAACCCGAACATGGAACGGCCCGCTCATTCCAGCGCCGCGCAAAGTCGTTTTGTCGAACTTCTGGAGGCCGAAAATAAAACCAAGGAAAAAAACTCCGCCGCAAAAACCGGGACTCCGATGGATGAACTCAGGCGGAAGGTGTCCCGTTCCGCAGACAAGTACAACATAGACGAGGAATTGATACGCGCCGTAATTCAGGTCGAGTCCGGCTGGAAGCGTGACGCCGTATCGGTAAAGGGGGCTATGGGGCTTATGCAGCTCATGCCGCGTACCGCCGCTATGCTGGGCGTGGAGGACGCTTTCGACCCCGAGCAGAACATAGAGGGCGGGGTAAAATATCTTGCCCAATTGACCGATAAATACCGTGGGGACGTAGAAATGGCCTTGGCGGCGTACAACGCGGGGCCTTCGAGAGTGGATGCCGCGGGAGGCGCGCCTTTCCAGGAAACCGCCAGATATGTGCGAAACGTGATGGCCCTGTATCACCGTTATCGCGAAGAAGAAAGCCAGGAAGGCTAGGCAGACTGTGACGGAGGAAAGATAATGGCCGAAGAACGGCGTCTGGGCAGGCAGGAGGAGCAAAGCCTGGAGCCCGCGTTAAGTGTAGCTCCTCTGGTTGTTAAGCAAAAAAAGAAACTCGGCAAGGTGGGGCTTTTCTTTATTCTTTTGCTGTTGTCGTTCGGCGTGGGAAGCGGGCTTCATTTCAGCGGGTTATGGGACGCGCGCCCCCTGATATGGGAGGCCGTTCCGCAAATTCCTTACGTGGGAAAGAGTATAGCCGGTTTTTTCGACATACCGGAACAGTACACCCTCACGGTGAACGAGAGACGTACCTATGAGCTGAACGAGAGACAAAAGCGCCTTGACGAGCGCGAGCGGGATTTGATCGCCAGGGAGGCCGCCGTGGACGCGGCGCTGGCTGACATAACCGCCAGGTCGCAGATCCTCGCCGACTTGGAAATGCTGGCTGAGGGCGACGGCGCGCGAAGGGCGGAAGAGGCCGCGTCGGTAACCGAAAGAGAGCTGATTGCCCAGCGGGTCAGGGATTTCAACACCATGTCGTCGCGTAATTCAGCTCAGATTGTCGAGGAGATGAGGGACGAACTGGCCGTAAAAATTTTACAGGGACTTACCAGCGACGCGCGCGCGTCGATATTGGGCAAGATGGACGCCAGAAAAGCCGCCAGGCTGGTCGAACTCCTGTCCACGCAATGACGAGGTGAATTATATGTCGAATACTCAAGACGCTTTTTTATTGCCTCCGCCTGCCCCGCAGCAGGCATATCAGGTAAAACCATCGTATAAACAAGCCGACAAAGCCGGTAAAGAATTTGATGCCGCTGGAAATGATGACGGGCATAACGCGCTTATGTCCTTCATTGCTTTACTGAACAAGGCCGTCGACGATACGGATGAATCGCAGCCTCCTCAGGTGCTGGACCTGCGGTTTTCCGCCGAGCACGACCAGGAGTTGAAGGAGTACAACGCAATCTTTCCCCTTGGGGAAGGCAGGCAGCTTTTTTCCCAGGCTGTATGGGACCTTATGGCGTCTTTGAAGAACGGCCTCGAAGAGAGAGGCATTGATGTCAGCGCCTTGCCGGAGGAGATGAACGACGCGCTGGAGATGGGGCTTGACGCACCCGCCTGGGACCCGAAAACCGTCGAGGCCGTGCTGTCGAAACTGCGCGGCAAGTACGCGGCGGTTCTGGAAAGCGAAAGCGAAAATTCCCGAAACATCGACATAAAGGTATCGGTGTCCGATTACCTCAAGTTTGGGCTGAAAGCGTCCCTCACGGACAATCTTTTGGACGTTTCGGAGGAAGAAGATTTGAGTGAGGAAACGGCGCTGATAAATAGCGCGCCTGGTGCGCCGCAAACGTCCCTGCCCGCTGACGGGCAGGCGGGCGTGCCTCAGCCGCTGGAGCAGCCCTGGGCCGTTTCAAGGTTCCGGAACTACCTAAAGCCGGACGCCCAAACCGAAACGGACCCCGCCGCCGCGCGGGAAGCGTTGCTTTCAGACAAGCAAACCGGCAAAAACTTTTCCGCCGACGCTGAAACGCTTCTAAATTCCGAGGCTAAACCTCGGGATGAGTTCCAGGCCGGTTTCCGCAACGCTCCGGGAGAACGGGAAGAACAGGGAGAAAAAGGGAATACTAAGCGTAAAGACGTTCCCGGGCCTCGGGAGGCCGCGAACTCCGACAAAGCGGACATGCTGGATAAACTGGACAAAGACGCTGACGACCCGAAAACCAGGACGAACTTCACCGAACAGAGGACGGCTTTCGACCAGTTTTTCGAGCAGGTGATGACCCGGCGCGGCGTCCAAGGCTCCGCCTCGGCGCCTGCGCTGGAACTGGGCAAAGGTTTCTCGCTTTCTCAGGGAGAAACGCTGCGCGACGGGCTGGATAACGTGGTTCATTTCGTCCGCGCGAACGGCGGGCAGAAGGCCAATTTGATAATCGACCCCCCGGCGCTGGGGAGAATCAGCGTGGAGCTGACGAGCGGCGCGGCGGGGCTGGAAGCGTCCATTAAGGTAAGCAGCGAACAAGTCCGACAACTAATACAGGACCACCTGGCGCAGCTCAAACTTTCCCTGGAACAGCAGGGGGTGCAGTTGACCCACTTCTCGGTTGACGTTCAGCAGGACGACGCGCACAGAAACCAGGAGCAGTGGAATATGCACCGCCGCAGGGGTTCGCGCGGGGCGAACGAGGAAGACGCCGCCGGCGAAGCCAATGAAGAAGAGCTTTTCCGGGTGGATTTGAACCAGGGACTTTTATATTGGATAGCATGAGGAGGAATGTAACATGCCGATAAACAATGCGGGCGCAGTCGCTCCTATGTCGTCGGAGCAGCTTGCCGGCGCGTCGCGCGCCGTTTCCAACGAACTGGGCAAGGACGCGTTTCTTAGGCTTTTGATTGCGCAGCTCTCCAACCAGGACCCGCTCAACCCGATGGACGACCGCGAATTTATTGCGCAGATGGCGCAGTTCAGCACGCTCGAACAGATGACCCAGATGACCAAAACCCTGGAGGGCATGGCCAGTATGGACAAGTACTCGGCGGTGAACTACGTGGGAACTAAGGTCGGGTTCACATACGAGGCTCCGGACGGCAAGATGGAGGAAAGATTTGGCACGGTTATGGCAGTCTGGTTCGACAGCAAGGAGGGGCCGATTCTTGAAGTCGACGGTTTCGGCGAAATTCCTCTCTACAAGATAGACGGGGTTTGGCTACTCTAATCCATTTTCCGTTCATGTAGTGAAAAAAAGCGTTTGGGTCGAATAATTGGCCCGAACGCTTTTTTTGTGTTAAAAAATAACATTTCGTAGGGGCGGATGGCAATCCCCAAGGGAAATCTCTTACGAGAAAAAGCGCGGGATAGAGGGGCGCTTACATGCCCTACCTGTTCCCGCCGTTTTGTTTTTCCAGTTGAGCGCGGAGCCGAGCGATCTCCGCGTCCTTGTCCGCGATAATGCCTTCCAGCTTACGACGCTCGCCGTCTATTCTCGATTCAATATCCATCCTTGCCATTTCCTGTTTCTCAAAAAGCATACGCGTAACCTCGTCAGCCGACAACTCTTTCAGAACGCCGACGGCTTTTCTCATTTGCGGGGTTCTCTGGGCCAGCATATCTAAAACCTCCTCGTCGTCTGTTTTTATAAACTTCATCCAATGCCACAAGTCCGTGCTGTCGTCATTGGGGGGTAGTTTGCTCAAATCTAAGGTGTTGATTTCCACGAGGTTTGAAAACTCCAACCCATCCTCGGTGCGGTAGCGGAATTGATGATGATATTTATCGCCTTCCGGCACAAATATATCGTCTGTGATTACGATGGTTATCACTCGCTTGATTACCGACCAGTTCTTGCCCGACGACATCTGCTCCGTCACGAGCTTTGACTGGCTGTAAATCGTTCTGGCCTCCATGTCCGGGAGTACCCGGAGCTGTATTTCGACATGTATGACGCTTTCGCTGACGGTATGGATTTTTATATCCAATATACCGTACTTATCGTCCCCTGATTCCTTCTTGATATGCGGGTCAACAATGGTCAACCGGTCATATTCCGCGTCAGGTATATCCAAAACGGATTTGAGAAATGCCGCCAATATATCCACATTGCGCTGGTCGCCGAAAATGAGCTTGAAGACAAAATCACTCTTAACCGGCAGCAGCGG
>WRKN01000081.1 GCA_009778055.1 Synergistaceae bacterium | reverse complement strand
CTCATAGCAAAGAAGGTAAAGGCTGCCCTCGACGCGGGCGTTGTCCCGGTCTTCTGCTACGGGGAGACGTTGGAGGAGCGCGAGGGGAACAAGACCTTCGACGTGGTATCCCGCCAGATTAAGGCGTTGTCGGCTTTGAGCGCCGCCGAACTCGAAAAGATAATTTATGCTTATGAGCCGGTATGGGCGATCGGAACGGGGAAGTCCGCCACTTCAGCCGAGGCGCAGGAGGCATGCGCTTACAGCAAAAAATTGCTCGGCGAAATGGGCGCGAAATCGGTCGTCGTTTTGTACGGCGGCAGCGTCAACCCGGGCAACGCGAAGGAGCTTTTGTCCATGGACTCTATAGACGGGGCTTTGGTGGGCGGCGCGTCCCTGAAAGCGGACTCGTTCCTGCAGATATACAAGGGCTACGCGGGGATATAAAATTACGAAAAAAGGCGGCTTGCCGAGCCGCCTTTTTGAATATCCTTAAGGTAAAAAGTAAAGGAGTGGGTGAATTTGAGCGGTATATTTTCTCGCAACAAACATTTCGATACGTTTTACCTTGCCGGCTCGCAGGACCTCCCGGATCTGGAGAAGGACGTTTACGTGGAGTATGCCATTACCTCCACCATGTTCGAGAGCTACGAAGACTACCTGACGGACGTAGCGGACGGCTGGCCGGAGTTCATCAGAGATTTTTGCGAATGACGCGAAATAAATTAATAAATTAATTAATAAATCAGTAATTCGGTTTGACCTCTTTGCTTTCATTCCACAGCCGTTGCCACTCCTGTGAGTATATCCCGGCTATTTCCGGGACATTCATCAATAAGAGGACATTTTCTGAGTTTCTGTCCACAGCCGCCGCGCTGTAGTTGAAACTGCCGGTCTGTACATGGCGGCCATCGAACACCATGAATTTGTGGTGAAAGATGGCGTATCGGTCGTTGACACGGACAGGCACTCCCTGGTTGGCGAGGAACGTAACGGCGGAGTATTGCCCGCTGTTGGACTTCGCGTCCGCCACCACCCGGACGTTGATTCCGCGTTTATGGGCTTCCAGAAGCGCGGTGGATATAGGCTTGCTGGTGAAAGAATAAGCCGCGACAATTACGGACTCTTCCGCCCTTTTGATTCCGTTCAGGATAATGTTCAGGGATTTTCCCCTGGGCGAGAAACCTACCTCAAACGCGGCCGAGGATGGAACAGGAGACGGAGATGAAAAGAAAGACGGTATAAAAGATGAAATAGAAGATGAAATAGAAGAAAAAACAGACCCCTGCGGCTGAGCCAGGTAAACGGCAGCCAGGCAGGCGACCAGAGCCGGCGTGAGGAAACGATAAAAGACTGACAAAAATTTAGATTTTTTACGGGATTTGGCGCGTCGTTTCATATTGTTTTGAAAACCCTTTCCATATATAATGACGTTTCTATTATGCAGCGAGACAGGAGGGAATTTTTATGGCAAAAGCAGTGGTTAACGCGGATACCTGCGTGGGTTGTGAGGCGTGCCCCGGGACTTGCCCGGTAGACGCCATCGCTATGGAGGAAAGCAAAGCCGTCATCAACGTCGACGCTTGCATCGAATGTGGCAGTTGTGTACCGGCTTGCCCTACCAGCGCCATCTCCCAGTAACGAGCAACGCTGATGACCGGCGCCGAAACGGCGGAACGGACGGGATTTTTTTCTCTTTTTCTCATCCCCGTCACGCGTTCTCTCTCTTCGGCGCTTCACTTTTAGCCTTTTGCACAAGCGCGTCGCAAAGGTTGTTTAATTCGTCCGACGCGTGCCCCTTCGTCCAGTGCCAATTTATATCGTGCCTGAGAGAAAGGTCGAAAAGCTCCTCCCACAGATCCCTGTTAAGTACGGGGTCTTTGTTCGACGTGACCCAGCCGTTGTTTCGCCACTTGTCGAGCCATCCCCTGGTAAAGGCGTTCTTCATGTAAGCTGAATCCGTGTACAGATCTACGGCGCAGGGATATTTCAATGCCCGCAAGGCCATTATGGCCGCCGTCAGCTCCATGCGGTTATTTGTTGTACCGGGTTCGGAGCCGTAAAGCTCGCGCCTGGCCCCGCCGTGGGCCGGCGAAATCAGGACGGCTCCCCAGCCTCCCAGCCCGGGGTTGGGCGTAGCCCCCCCGTCGGTGTAAATAACCACCCGGGTTTTTTTAACGCCGCTGACCATAGATTTTCCCTTCCTTACTGTTCCAGCAATATTTTAATCCTAACAGGGCCTTCCGTATATATTTCCTGTAACGCCACGGCGTTGATTATGGTGGGAGTTTTCATCGACCTCAGCGCTTCCACGGTATCGAAAAAATCCTCTCCCTCCAGGGAACCGACGCTGTATGTAGCCGGGTCGGGCCTCACCCCGTTTCTGATAGCATGGCTTCTCAGCTCACGCAAAAAGACATGCAGGGCCTCCTCCGCGTTGAACCCGCTTTCCTCGGGCCGGACCAGTTTGCGGTGGACGGTCTCGCCCTCGTTATAAAGAAGGTAGCTTATCCCGCTTTCGAGACGAACCGTGACTACCTCGTCCAGCGCGGTGTTTTCAACCGCCAGAACGCGCACGTAAAGGCGCTCCGGGTAATTTGCCGCGCGCGCGGCAAATTCGGCCCCTTCCTTGGGGTCAATGACCAGAACTACGTCGTCCGAAACCGTGTGACGCCTCTCCGAGCGTTTGACGGCCACTTCCTCGCGGGCGTTTCCTTCGAGGGCGGCCATTATTTCCGAGAGGGTATCGCGCGAAGCGCCGGGAAGAATTACCCTTTGCGCCAAAAGGGAGTTCGCCTGTACCGTTATGGCTCCCAGGCGCATCACGTCAAGATTTCGCCGCAAATCGCCGGCTTCGTCCCGCAAAGACGAGGTCATCGCCTCCAGGTCGTTTTTTTCGTTGAAGAGCATATCCCTGTCTTTTTGCAGCGTTTCCATTCCGAAGCGCGTTATGTCGAGGCTCAGAGCCGTCGCCTGCAATTGATGCGTAAGCTGAACCGTCTCCTGTTGGAGCGCCTTCATCCTGAAAAGCGCGGTTCTTACGTTTTCGGAAAAAAACGACAAGCTCGCAAGGACGACGACCGAGATGAACATGCCGGTAAAGGCCGTGATCAAACGGCTGGTGAGCCTGGGGCGAAGGCCGAAGATGGATATCCTCTGTTTTCCATATTTGGAGCCCAGCACGTCGCCGGCGTAGGCGAGGATGGCGCTGCCCGCGATGATCAAAACTATCAAAGTCCAATTTGTATCAGTCCAAACCTGCGGCTGCAAGGTTCTCTCTCCTTCCGAAACTCCCCCGCGCTTCGCGCAGGAGGGAGTTTATTTTTTCCACCTGTTGTGCAGCCAGAACCACTGTTCCGGTCGGGGCGCGATCATTTTTTCGAGGGTGGAGTTGATCTCGCGCGTGAGAAGCTCTATTTTTACGCGGCGGTCCGCTCCTTCCGGCACTTGAAGCGGCGGGAGGATAACTACCTTGTGTCTGAAAGGGGCCGCGCGGTATATCGTCACCGGAACGACAGGCACGGAACCCAGCATACTGAGGACGGCGGGGCCGATGGTGTTGGCGCAGGGCTGCCCCATAAACGGCAGGACAAGCCCTCCAACCCAGGACACGTCGGGCATGACGCCGACGTGGGCCCCCCCCTTCAGGAGTTTTACGATATCCAGGGTAGGGGTATGTTTGGGCAGGATATTGACGCCGGCGTTGCGGCGGCAGCGTGTGACAACGCGGTCGACGTCTTCGTCTTTTATTTTTTGCGCGACTACCTGGAAATTGCGCAGCCCCTTTTTCCCAAAATACTGCGCGTACCATGCGGCCAGCAGTTCCCAGTTGCCGTAGTGCCCCGATAAAAGGAGAACGCCTTTCCCTTTGGCGAGGAATTCCTCCACGTGGCGCGGGTCGTCCACTTCATCTATCCAGTCCAACGCCTGGGCCGGGTCGCGCTGCAGCGCCAGCGTCTCGGTAACCGTCCACCCCAGGCTGTCGTAGACGCGCCGTCTCATTTGAACGCGCCATTTTTCCGTACTTTCAGGGTATACGAGGGCAAGATTTGAAAGCACTGTTTTCCCTCTCGGGGCAAAAAGTTTCAAAATGCCCCGCAGCAAAGATGACGTACACGAGGCTCTCCATCCTCGCCCGGCGAAGAAGCGCAACCCTTCCAACGCCCAGGCGGCGGCTTTCATAACCTGCTTTTCCCCACGGACTCGTAAAGGCTTTCCAGCGAATCAGCGGCGGCGCGCGCGCCGTAGTTTTCCTTCAAGAAACGCCGCGCGGTGGCTGAAGTCGCTCGCCCCGCGTCCAACGCGGCGTCTGAGAGGGCCTTTTCCCATCCCGGCCTGTCGCCTGCCTGCGGCGCCGCAATGTAGCCTCCGGGCCCCAGCACCTCTCTGATCAGGGGAGCGTCCCGCGCGACGACCGGGATGCCCCGCATAGTCATAAACGCCGCCTGAAGCGCGTTTGTGGGGCTGCCGTCTACCACCAGTATTTTACAGTGTTTGAATTTTTCGTCATCCGTATCGGAGACGGACGTCCAGGATTCAAGGATATCTTGGCGCGTATCAGGGTCTTTATCCCAGGCCAGAATCAGCGCGGCGTCCGGTTCGTCGCTGCCCCACGAGTCCGTCCACGCCGCCTTGGGCTCGAACGTCGGCAGTATCCTGTTTTCTCCGTCGCTTGCCTGCTCTTTGAAAAACCGCGTGGGATGCCCCCGCCAGCACGGCTTTTTGCTCAAAGACGTGTGTACCGTCCTGGCGCGCAGCCGCACCAACCCCCACCAGAGGGGCGCGTCCCCCCACAGGTGCCAGAGTTTTCCGCGAAAAAGCACCGTCTTCATCCGCTCGAAAAAGGTCAGCGAGTTCCACGACATGACCTCTCCAACGCGGAAGCGCGCGGTACCGCCTTTGGCGTAGACACGCAGAGAGACGCCCCTGCTTTTCATAGCCTCGGCCAGGTTGCCTATGACGTCCGCTTCCCAGGTTTGCTTGAATCCCGAAACATACCATACGCAGGATAAATTCATTTAAGCCACCATCAGTCCATTCGCGCCAGATGGAAACGTTTCTTGCCGACGCGGATGAAAATATATTTACCATATAACAGATTATCACGAGTTATGACGTATCCTTCGTTATCCACGCGCAATTCGTTTATCGAAACCGCGCCCTGCTTTACGGCGCGTTTGGCCTCCCCCTTGCTTTCACACGCTCCGCAGGCCGTCAATACGTCCACGGCGGTCATGCCCCCGCAAGCCATGCCCTCGAGCGCGGAAAAGGGAACCTCGTTTTCGAGCGTCGCCAGAGTTTCTTCTCCTATACCGGCAAGAGATTTCGAGCCGAACAGAACCTCGCTGGCGGCGGCGGCGTTCCTGGCTGTTTCCTCCCCGTGGACGAGGCTTGTGGCCTCGAAGGCCAGACGGCGCTGAGCCGCGCGGTTTTCGGGGTTTTTTCCGTGCCCGTCCATTACGGCGGCGATTTCTTCAAAAGGCAGGAAGGTGAAAAGTTTTAAAAGACGTTCCACGTCCATGTCCCCCGTGTTGATCCAGAACTGGTAGAACTTGTAAGGGCTTGTGCGTTTGGGGTCGAGCCACACGGCCCCTTCCTCGGTTTTGCCGAATTTCCCCCCGGAAGAGGTCAGCAGCAGAGGCTGGGTAAGCCCGAAAACCTCTCCCCCCGTCGTCTTCCTGACGTAGTCGGCTCCGGCTATCAGGTTTCCCTGCTGGTCGTTCCCCCCCATTTGAAGGCGGCAGCCGTACGTTTCGTAAAGATGCCTGAAGTCCATTGACTGCAGCAGCACGTAGGAGAACTCCGTGTATGATATTCCCCTGTCGGGGTCGTCAAGGCGGCTGCGCACGTAGTCGCGGGCGATGAGCGTGTTGACTGAAAAGTGTTTCCCTACGTCGCGCAGTACGTCCAGAAAGGAAAACGTGGAAAGCCAGTCGTAGTTGTTCACCAAAAGCGCGGAGTTCTCCCCGCAGTCGAAGTCCAGGAAGTGCGCCAACTGTGGGCGGACTCCCTCGATGTTTTTTCTGACCTCTTCTATGGTGATGAGGTTACGCTCCTTGCTTTTGCCGGAGGGATCCCCTATAAGCCCCGTGCCGCCTCCCGCCAGCGCGATGGGGCGATGCCCGCAGCGCTGTATCCAGGCCAGCGCCATGATGGGAATGAGATGCCCGACGTGAAGGCTGTCGGCTGTGGGGTCAAAGCCTATATAAATTGTAGTCGTTTCCTTTTCCAGCACTTCCCCCAGCCGTTCCGGAGTACCGCACCACTCCACCAAACCGCGGGATTGCAAAGTATCATAAGCGTTCACAGGCATACGAAAGACCTCCATAAATAAACTAAAAACTTAAAAGAGTTTGCGCCGGCTGCACCGGCGACATGAACAATATTACAACATATCTCTCCAGGCTGACGAATCCATGCCCAACGCGCATATTATAGCCGTGCCGCCTTTGGCCGAGCGGACTTCAAACGTGCCGCCCATCAGTGACATGCGTTCCGTCATGTTGGCAAGCCCGCGGTGTCCCTCCAGGCGAAGGGCATGGTGGTCGAACCCGGCGTCGAAGCCCTTGCCGTTGTCCCTTATCTCGAAAATAAGGAGTCCTCCTTCCCTGCGCGTACTGACATTAATCTCCGTCGCGTTACCGTGCCGTACCGCGTTCGATACCGCTTCCTGGAAAATACGAAGCAGCGAAAGGGTCTGTTCCGCCCCTGGCTCAAATGAATCGTCTATTTCTATGTCTACGGCAATTTGTAAGTCGTAGTTCTGAGAAAGCCGTTCCGCGAGCTCGGTTATTGCCTGAGACAGCCCGAGATCCACCCACGGCGGGGACAGTTCGTCGCACAGTCCGCGCAGCTCGCGCACCACCACTCTCGCCAGTTGTTCCGCTCTTTTGACGCGCTCGCGGCTGTAGCCGCCATCCTCCGTAATCATGTGAATCTGCTGCAGCAAAGCCGTTATATCCTGCAGCGGCCCGTCATGGATTTCCCTGGCCATATCCAGCCGTTCGGCTTCCTGGACTTGGACTATGTCCCGGACGTAACGGTTCCGAAGGTTGTCGCGGTCTACGGCGGCTTGGGCAAAACGCATCAGGGCGCTGTGAACGCTCTCGATCTCCCTGACGGCTTGGGGATCCACCTTTTTGGGCAGATCCTTGCCCATATGCAAGCCGTCTATTTCGGAGGCCAGCACTTTGAGGGGAGAGATCAGATAGCGCCACAACAGCCTGACGGCAAAGACGCTGCCCAAAGAAACGCCCACCGTCATTATCAGCCATAAACGTCCTAACTGGACAAAGTTTCCCTGAACAAAATGCACAAATGCTGCCACCAGAAGAACAGTGACCGGCGGCAGCATCAAGGCGCGCAATAAAAGCGCCAAAAGGTTATTTTTCAATGAAACGAGCTTCGGACGTTTCATCGCGGCGGAGAAAAAGTATGGAGGCAAAGAAATTCCCTCCCGAATCTCCTCCTAATCTTCCAATAGTTCTTCAAGCGTTACGACCCCGTACTTCAGGGCCAGAAGCAATGCCTCGGTCTTGTTTTTGGAGCCAAGTTTATCGTAGATGGAGGCCAGGTGCGTTTGAACCGTGCGCTCGCTTATAAACAGCTTGCCCGCGACCTCCTTGCTCGAAAGGCCCTTGGCGGCCAGAACCAGCACCTCGCGCTCGCGCACCGAAAGCTGTTCGGGGTCGAAATCCCTTTCTCCCATCACCGAGGCCACTTCGGGATCCAGATACAGTCCCCCCCTCGCCACGGTGGAGATGGCCGCCGTCAGCTCTTTGGGGCTTACGGTTTTCAGTACGAAACCCTTTGCCCCGGCCCGCAAAGAGGCCATTACGTATTGTTGGGCGTCGTAGGACGTCAGCATTATAGTTGCGGTAGGCAAGCCGGCTTCCTTGACTTTTTGAGCCACCGACACGCCGTCCAGACCGGGCATACGAATGTCCAGCAGTACGACATCCGGCTTCAGGTCTTGAATGAGCTGCCACGCCTTGACTCCGTCTTCCGCCTCTCCCAAAAGCTCAAGAGTGCTCTCGCGCTTCAAATACTCCGCTATTCCGGATCTCGTAAGGGGATGGTCATCTGCTAACACTACTCTAATAGGCATAAGTATTTATGCTCCTTTCTACAAGAAACTAACGTCAAGGAGAAGATTATCAGCGTGATAAAGAGATGACAACGCAAAGATACGGACGCGGCGGTCGTTATAACTCCCCACTTCGGCTTTCGGTTTACCCCAGCCCTATTTCTTTTTCGATGGGTCTCAGCGCCAGGATGGTGTTTTCTATTATCTCGTCAAGCGGTGTTCCCATAATGTCCGCGCCTCTTTGTATAATGCCCCTGTCCACGCCTTTGGCGAAGGCCTTGTCCTTCCATTTTTTCCTGACGGACTTGACCTCCAGGTCGGACAGGGACTTCGAGGGGCGCACCAGCCCGGCGGTGATTATCAGCCCCGTAAGCTCGTCTATCGTGAAAAGGATTTTTTCCATGTCGTTCACCGGTTCGACGTCTGTGCATATGCCCCATCCGTGAGACTGAACGGCGTGTATGATCTCCTCGCTGATTCCGGCCTCGCGCAGCAGTTCCGGCGCCAGGCCGCAGTGCCGCGACGGGTCGTCCATGGTTTTTTCCCAGTCGATGTCGTGCAGTATACCCACCACGCCCCAGAGGTCCTCGTCGCCTCCCATTTTGCGCGCGAAGTGGCGCATGGCTCCTTCCACGGCCACGGCGTGCTTGATGTGCCCTTCGTCTTTGTTGTGCTCCCTCAGCAGCTTAAAAGCTTCTTCCCTTGTCGGCGTCAATTCTGAACCCTCCATTTACTCTTTAAACGTAACGTATGAATGCCACATCCATTTAGCCGCTGCGTCGGCCTTATCCGCCGAGAAACGCTCGAATATCACCCCGGACTCTTTTCTCAGATCCGTGGCCAGCTTGTCGGGATACCCGCGCACGTAGACGACGCGGGCTATGCCGGCGTTCAGTATTATCTTGGTGCATAGCGAGCACGGCTCGTGAGTGCAGTAGACCGTCGCCCCGTAGGTGGTGATGCCCATGCGCGCCGCCTGGGCAATGGCGTTCGACTCCGCGTGGGATCCCCGGCACATCTCCTGCCGCTCCCCCGACGGCACACCCAGCGCCTCGCGCAGACATCCCGTTTCAAGGCAATGCGCGGTTCCCGGCGGCGCGCCGTTGTAGCCGGTGCTGACTATCTGACGGTCGCGCGTTATCACCGCCCCCACCTGCCGGCGTAAGCACGTGCTCCTCGTGGCGGCCATCATTGCGATGGCGATAAAATAGGTATCCCAGTCCGGCCTCGTATATTCCATCTGAGACAAGTGCCTCCCCGACGCTGACACAAATTTCTATATTTTTATATATAGTATCAGCCGCGGGCAATATCGCAAGTAACAAACCGGCTGTTTATTTTTTCCGCGGCAGCTTGATATAATCGTTTCGCAAGCAGTCCGTTTTGGAAAGGGAGAGTTTTTTGGCGAAATTGGGAAAGCGTCTGCGCGGATTGGAACGTATACTGCTTATCGCTTTGGCGGCTTTTTTTCTGTGCGTGCAATGGGGTCCGCTGAGCGATGAGAGAAGCAGGTGGGGCATAGCGAGGGGGCATCCTTTCGTAAAAGAGGTCGCGCTCACGTTTGACGACGGCCCCAGGGAATGGGGTATGCCCGAACTGCTTGCCGCCTTGGAGGAAATAGACGCGCGGGCCACTTTTTTCCTCGTCGGAAAATTTGCCGAACGCTATGGCTCCATAACGAAAACCATCGGCGCGGCCGGTCACGATATCGAGAATCACAGCTACACCCACCCCAAACTCTATACGCTGTGGGTGGAGAAAATCATGCGCGAGACGGAGCGATGCAACGAAGTCATGGAAGCGTTGGACATACGCGCTCCGCTCTATATGCGCCCGCCGGGCGGCGGCTTCAACTTGAAGGTTTTTTACGCTATGCGGCGCATGAACATGCGGCTGGGGCTTTGGAGCCTCAACACGATCGACTATGACGGCAGGACGGCGCGTAATATATCGGACAATGTGATTAAATCGGCCAAGCCCGGCTCGATTATCCTGATGCACTCCGGCGTCCCCGCCACGGTGGAGGCGCTGCCCGCCATCGGGGCGGGCCTCCGCGAACGCGGCTTCAGCTTCGTGACGCTCCGGGAGATGAGCAACGGAGGGGCTATTTGAATGGCCGCCCCTACAAACCATTACACGGAAATTTCGCCCAAAAATCTTTCGAGAGCAAGATGATAAACAGCCTCTAAAAAGTTTCACTCGTATAAATAATAGTACATGGGGAAGGCGGAGTGGCGCGGGTGGGTTTTGGCGGTGGTGTGCGTGTGTGATATAATCAAACCGTCGGAGAGGAACGACGGTCTGATCTGGCTGTCGAGGCGGGGCTGCTACCCCACATCGACATTAAGCCTTAGCAGGGATTAGCCCAAAAGCGCGTAGAGAATGCGGAGCAGTTCGATGGTGGCTAGGATT